>CAYQWI010000131.1:3133-5822 GCA_964421165.1 uncultured Natronomonas sp. | reverse complement strand
GTCCGCGGCGGTCCACAGCCAGTATCGGTACCGGTCGTCACCGAGATCGTATCGGGCGAGACACGAATCGGCGATCAGTACGGGGGCTTCGGGGTCGACCGCCTCGGGAACGAGGCTGAACTCGCTGTCCGTCGGGCTCCCCGGCGTTTCGCGTGTGATCGCGTATCGCTGCACGTACGCGAGATCGAACGCGTCCGGCGACTCCGCCTCCACGCCCCAGACGCCGCTTTCGTCGTACTGGTCGGCCATTCGTTCGACGTAGTTTTCGAACGAGTCGGCGTCGAGGGCGACGTCTTCGTCTCCGGACGATAGCGACCACGCGCTGTTGTCGGTGGCTCGCGTTTCGCGTCTCGTTACGCGCTCTTCGATGCAGCCGGCGAGGCCGACAGCCGCGAGCGCGCCGCCGACGCGGAGTACGTCTCTGCGGGAACGTTCCATATCCTTCCCGAAACGCTCACGGCTGAAATATCGTGCTATTGTACTGCGCAGGGGTCGGAAAAACGACTGCCGAAAGCCACGCGTTTACTACTGTGGAGACAGTATCGAGGATATGGAAAATCGCCTCGACGAGGCCGCCTCACCGTACCTCAGACAGCACGCCGACAATCCGGTCGCGTGGCAACCGTGGGACGGCGAGGCGCTCGAACTCGCCGCCGAACGGGACGTGCCGATCTTTCTGTCGATCGGCTATGCGGCCTGTCACTGGTGTCACGTGATGGCCGACGAGAGCTTCGAGAACCCCGCGATCGCCAAGAGATTGAACGAGAACTTCGTGCCGATCAAGGTCGATCGCGAGGAGCGTCCCGACATCGACACGCTGTACATGAACGTCTGTCAGATGGTCCGCGGCTCCGGCGGGTGGCCGCTTTCGGTGTGGCTCACGCCCGACGGCGATCCGTTCCACGTCGGGACGTACTTCCCGCCGGAGCCGAGGGGGAACATGCCGAGTTTCGGCTCCGTCCTCGACGATATCGCCGCCTCGTGGAGCGATCCCGAGCGCCGCCCCCGACTCGAAGAGCAGGCCGACCAGTGGGCTACATCCCTCGCGAACGAACTCGAAGGCACCCCGAACGCCTCCCGCGAGGTCCCCGATGAGACGTTCGTCGATTCGGCCGCCAACGCGTCCGTTCGGAACGCCGACAGACAACACGGCGGGTGGGGACACGGCCAAAAGTTCCCACACGCCGGGCGGATACAGCTCCTGTTTCGAGCCCACGATCGGACCGACCGAAACGACTACCGCGACGTGGCCGTCGAGGCGCTCGATGCGATGGCGTCCGGCGGACTCTACGATCACGTCGGCGGCGGCTTTCACCGATACTGCGGCGATCGGGAATGGACGGTACCGCACTTCGAGAAGATGCTCTACGACAACGCGGAGATTCCGCGGGCGTTCCTCGCGGGCTATCAGGTGACCGGCGAGGAACGATACGCCGAGATCGTCCGTGAGACGTTTTCGTTCGTCGAGCGGGAGTTGACTCATCCGGACGGCGGCTTCTACTCGACGCTGGACGCCGAAAGC
This sequence comes from uncultured Natronomonas sp., assembly GCA_964421165.1. Classification (GTDB taxonomy): domain Archaea; phylum Halobacteriota; class Halobacteria; order Halobacteriales; family Haloarculaceae; genus Natronomonas. The sequence continues at coordinate 4,300 of CAYQWI010000131.1, read as the reverse complement.
GAGGACAGCACCGGAACCCGAGAGGAGGGCGCGTTCTACGTCTGGACGCCCGAGACGGTTCGCGACGGCGTCGACGACGGGACGGCCGCCGAACTGTTCTGTAGGCGCTACGGGATCACGGAGGCGGGGAACTTCGAGAACAACACGACGGTTCTCACCGAGACGACGCCGGTGAGCGAACTCGCCGCCGACTCCGTCATGGACACCGCCGCGGTCGAGGCACAGATCGAAGACGCGAGAGAACAGCTGTTCGAGGCGCGCGAAAGACGCGCTCGCCCGCCCCGCGACGAGAAGGTGCTCGCCGGGTGGAACGGGCTGATGATCTCCGCGTTCGCCGAGGGATCGCTCGTCCTCGATCCGGCGTATGCGACCGCCGCAGAGAACGCGTTGAACTTCTGTCGAGAACGGCTGTGGGATTCCGATGAGCGTCGGCTGAACCGGCGGTTCGAGCGGGGAACAGTCGGTATATCCGGGTATCTCGAAGATTACGCGTTCCTCGGTCGCGGTGCGCTCGATACGTATCAGGCTACCGGCGACGTCGAGCATCTCTCCTTCGCGCTCGAGTTGGGGCGCGTGATCCGGGACGCGTTCTACGACGCGGACGAGGGGACGCTGTATTTCACTCCGGTCGACGGCGAGGAGCTACTCGCACGCCCCCAACAGCTCGTCGATAGCTCGACGCCGTCGAGCGCCGGGGTCGCCGTCCAGTTGCTCGCGTCGCTTTCGCACGTCGACCCGGACGCGGAGTTCGACGAAATCGTCGAACGCGTTCTCGAAACGCACGCGTCGACGCTCGAATCCGAGCCGCTCTCGCATACGTCGTTGGTCCTCTCCGCCGCCGACCGTTCGGCCGGAACCGCCGAGTTGACCGTCGCCGCGGCTGAGCTTCCGGACGCGTGGCGAGAGACGCTGGCCGACGCGTATCTCCCGTCCCGGTTCCTCAGCGTTCGACCGCCGACGGAGGCGGGAGTCGAAGAATGGACCGAGACGCTCGGTCTCGATTCGGTGCCGCTGATCTGGCGGGGCCGCGACGCGGTCGACGACGAAGCGACGGTGTACGCCTGCCGATCGTTCACCTGTTCGCCGCCGAAACACGACATGCGCGAAGCGATCGAGTGGCTGGCGGGCGGGGAGTAGCCGATACCGAAGCGCGACTAGACGCCCCGA
>CAYQWI010000131.1:0-3033 GCA_964421165.1 uncultured Natronomonas sp. | reverse complement strand
CGAGTGGCTGGCGGGCGGGGAGTAGCCGATACCGAAGCGCGACTAGACGCCCCGAAACGGCCCGAGTCGGGTTCCGTCGAGCAGATACGCCTCCCCGCCGGCGATCCCGTCGGGAAGGAACGGGGAGAGGAAATCGGGGACTTCGTTTACCGCCGTCCCGCCGGAGAGGTCGTTGAACGCCGGACAGACGACGATCCGGTCGCCGAACCGATCGTAATCCGGAAAGCCTGCGGGGTCGAGTCGCCCGCGGAGCCAGACGCGTTCGGTCCGGCGACCGCCGACCTCGTCGGTGAGTCTGACGAGGGGGTGTTCGTGGGCGGTACAGACCAGCGGTGCGGCGACGACGGACGCTTTCGGCCAGGTGTGGCCGTGACAAAAGCCCACCTCCCCGATCCGGACGCCGTCCCCGTCGACGACTTCGACGCCGTCGAAATCGTCGGCGACAGTTTCGATTCCGCCATCGTGATTCCCTTTTGACACCGTGACCGGATACTCGGTCGCCACCGTTTCGAACAGATCGCGGAGTTCGGCTCGCTCTTCACCGTTCGGCGTTCCGAGGCTGTCGCCGAGGTCGCCGAGGAAGACGACTCGGTCGACGGGATGATCGTCGAGGAGGCGGGTGAGAGACGTTAGCCGACGCTTGGCTCGGCTATCGATCTCGACACCGTCGCGGCGGAGGCCGACCTCAAGTCCGGCGTGATAATCCGCTACGACGAGAACGCGCTCGGTGCCGCAATCGGCTATCGCGACGGGGTCACCGAGAACCGGTTCGAGCATTCAGATGGATTTCAGCGTGCCGTCCGAGGGCTCATAACATCGACCGCCCATCAGAGCGTCCTGGATCGCCGCTTCGACATCGTCGGCGCTCCATCCGTGTTCGTCGACGACCGTCTGGACGAGTTGGTCGCGGTCGGCCCCGTCACCGTCGTCTAACTCCTCCATCGCCGCCATCACGGCGTCTTCGATGTCCACATCTCCGTCGACTGCTGCGGCGCCGTCGTCCTCCGTGGGGGAGGCTTCGGTATCGGCTTCTCCCGTGGCAGGGGGTTCGACATCGGATCCGTCGCCTTCGACCTCCGAACTGTCCGTCGATTCGGCTACCGCTTCGGTCGAAGCCGTGTCGGGGGCCTCAGCGGTCTCACCCGTTTCGGAGACAGCCTCGTTCTGCAATGATTCGGCCGGTTCGACCTCATCCGCTGTCGAGAATTCGGTTCCGTACTCCTCTTCGACCTCTCGGCGCTCCTCCTCGTCGAGTTCGAACTCGCTCGGGTCGAAATCGTCGGGATCGAAATCGTCCGCCGCTTCGTCGGATTCACCGGATCCGCCAAGATCGTCGGTTTCAGCTGATGTGTCAGCTGGATCGTCCGTTGAGATGGGTGTGTCAGCTGGATCGTCCGTTGAGATGGATGTGTCATCCGCCGAACTCGGCTCAGAAGAGATCTCGGCGGTCGTCTCCCCGTCGGGCTCCGACACGCTTTCGGCCGCCGACTCGTCCAGTTCCGGTTCCGTCTCGACGGAGTCATCCGCCGTCGCCGAGGCCCCGGTCGAACCGGGATCGGAGCCGGATACGCCGACCGTTCCGGTTTCATCGCTATCCTCGGCAGCGGTCACATCCGCCGCGGCGGCAGCTGTTTGTGGCGAGGGCGCGCCGGAGAGATCGAGCGTCGAGAGAGACGCAGCGTCGCCCATTCCCTCGTCGGGGGATAGCTCGAGGCGGCCGACCTCGTCCCGCTGACCGGCGACGACCTCGACCGCATCGATCGCGACGTTCCGAAGCGCGTCGAGATACGCGGGCGTCGTTCCGTAGTGATCGAGCGCGAGCGCGACGCCGTCGGCGAGCCGGTCGTCGACGCCAGCATCGATGAGAGCGGCGCGAAGCTGGTCACCGACCAGTCCGGATTCAATGGCGGACGCCATGACGCCGATCCGTTCGAGGGTCCGATCCGCCGCTGTCACGACCCACCGGTCTCTCGTGTCCGCGTCGACTTCGCTGACCGATTCGGGGCGGACCGAGGTGTATATCCGGTCGCCGTCCTCGGGTTCGTACGTTCGGGCTTTCCCCGAAAGGGCCAGGAACGCCGGCGGGTCGGCCCGTTCGAGGAATGCGAGCGCGTCGGGTTGGTACTGACCGGCGTAGGTGACGAACGCGCCCGTCGGATCGACGATCCGGCCGCGGACCATCTCGGGGTTTACGTCCTCCACCTCGGTCAGGACGCCGACGGCGAATAGTCGGTTGACGCGCGCGCCCGTCGGCGTGACGACGTAGTTCGGCGCGCGCTCCTCGTCGCTTTCGCTGTAGGACAGCTCGGAGTCGTCGAACTCGGCTGCAAAGAGTCTGTACGCGACCTCGCGCTGGCCGGGGGCGGAGCCGAAGTCGGAATCGGAACCGCTCATGCGTCCACCTCCGAGAGGAACGCAGCGGCGAGCTCTTTCGGGTCGTCACCGCTCTCTTCGAACGACGTCGCATCGAGGTTCGCGCCGTACTCGTCGACCGACAGCGCGCCGCGAACGCGGAACTCCCTGCCCTCGAGTTCGCCTGCGATCTGGTCTGCGACCACCTCGCGGTCCATCGCGTCTCTCGCCTGTTCTAAGGCGTCTTCGAGCGTGCCCCCGTACACCGCTTCGGTGAGCTCTCGACCGAGGATAACGGTTACCGTAGCCGTCCCGTCGTCGAGGATCGCTTTCACACGCATGTCGTCTTGGGGTTCGACCTCCCCGTGGCTCCGACACTGATCGTTCTGGACGACGCGACCGCACTCGGGACAGCGCTGGATCAGCCCGGAGCCGTCCCGAACCTCGATAACGTTGCCCGTCAGCGCGACGTCGTAGACGCCGCCGGAGGCGACCGCTTCGCCGACCGACATCTCGGTGGCGGAATCGCTGACGGCCACGTCGGGGATCGTCTCGACGGTCGTGAATTCGGTAACGTTCACCGACGGAACGCCGCGGAACTCGTCGACGTAGACGTTTTCGAGACGAACGGACGCGCCCGCCGTGATCTCGTCGTGCGGCTCCCAGTCGGTGAACGGGAGT
>CAYQWI010000130.1:0-5853 GCA_964421165.1 uncultured Natronomonas sp. | reverse complement strand
GAGAGACTCCGAGCGTTCGCCGAACCCGAGAGCTCCGAGGCGGCCGCTCGCATCCGGAGTTCCATGCTGGCCGAGCGCGCCGACGACGGCGAGTTCGTCGACCCGCGCGAGATCGACGTCGAAGGGGTCGGGATGGACGACGTCGAGTTCCTCTCGGCATCCGGCGTCGATCCGTCCTCGGTTTCGGCAGCTGGCGATCGAGCCGAACGTGGAACGAACCGATCTCGGAGCCGAAAGCAGATCGTCCTGGACGGGTTAGACGAGTTAGACGAACCGGCCCACGACGAGATTGTCGAGTATGCCACGACGCAGGGAGTCCCCGAACGGTACGTCGAGCGCGCGCTCGAAAAACTCCGACGAACGGGAACGGTAACCCGTTCGAACGGAATTTACCGAAAGCTATGAGAGTGATCGTACGTGAGTGATAAAAACGACGAGTACCGGTTTTACCCCGAAGATTTCGACGACGACGGTAATCGGATCGAAGAGGAGTCGAATCCCGCCCCGCTCGTCATCGTCGGCAGCCTCGGACTCGGGGCCGGAATGTTGTTCGCGAGCCCGTTCATCGACTCCGTCCCGCTCTTCGGGACCGAGGTCGACTTCGCTGTCATCGCCGCGTCCGTCTTCGCCGTCGGACTGCTTATCGGAGGGATCGCCTACGCTCGCGACGGGAAGCGACGTCTCGGAGCGATCCACGTTCTCGGGGCGCTCGGCTGGTCGTCGTTCGTCGCGGGAGCATCGATTTCGAACTCGGTCGTTCTCGTTTTCGGAGCGGCGATCCTTGTCGTGAGCGCCCTCTCGATGATAACGCTGGCGTGGCGCTGACCGTTGTGACCGCGGATCCGGTGGCTCTTTGTAGCGGTCGAACGGAAAGCGAGTTATGAAATACGAACCCACCCGGATTAGCCGACTGCTCGTCTTTGCGGGCCTTTTACCGCTTTTGATCGCCGACCTCTTTTTCGGACTTCCGGAGGGGGTGTTTATCGGCGGCGGCGCGGTTATCATGGTGCTCGCTGCCGTCGTTCACTTTTACGGCGACGAACCACAGGCGGCGGGCGGGTGGCTCCTGTTCGGCGTCGCGCTCGGACTCCTGGCGCTGGTCGACCCGATGGCGGACCGACTGTACCTCGTCGCGTTCGGGTTCTTCCTCATCAGCGGCGTCGTCCTGATGGCGAGCCAGCGTCGTTCCGGATCGGACGAGGAGTGACCCGCCCCGGGCAGTTCCCTCCGTAGAGGCCGCCTTTCGGTTCGGCCGTACCGGTCGTTACCGGCCCAACTCCTCGTGGGCGCTCGCCAGGTGATTCGACGCGAGCGCGCCGAGAAGCGAGAGTTCGCCGGCCAACGCGGCCGTCGTGACGATCTCCGCGAGCGCGTCGGCGTTCGAACCGGGCGGATCGCCGCCGCCGCGGACGCCGACGGCGTCGAGCGCTTCCCGTTGGGTCGGGAGCTTCGTCCCGCCGCCGACGGTCCCGACTTCGAGCGACGCGATCGTGAGGCTCGCATAGAGGTCGCCGTCACGGACGTCCGCGGTCGTGATCGCGTTGGATCCCTCGACGACCTGTGCGATGTCCTGTCCGGTGGCGAGAAACGCCGCGGCGACCGTGTTCGCGACGTGGGCGTTGAATCCGAGCGAACCGGCCTTCGCCGAGCCGACCAGGTTCTTTCGAGTGTTGGCCTCGGCGATAGCTTCGGGCGTCGTCCCGAAGTACTCCTCGATGATCTCGCGGGGGATCGAAACGTCAGCGGAGACGGTCCGTCCGCGCCCCTCGATGCTGTTTATCGCTGCCGGTTTTTTGTCGCTGCAGAGATTCCCCGAGAGCGCGACGAGCTCTGCGGGCGTCTCCGATTCGACGACCTCACAGGCGGCTTCCGTGGCGATCGTCGCCATATTCATCCCCATCGCGTCCTTCGTGTCGTATCCGAACCGGAGAAAGACGTTGTCACCGACGACGTAGGGCGTCACGTCGAGTAACTCGCCGTGGTTCGTCGTCGATTCGGCCGCCTCGGCGAGACGGTCGACGTTTTCTCGGATCCATCCGACCGTTTCGCTCGCTTCGGCGACGTCCGCGACCCGGAACACGGGTGCCCGGGTCATGGCGCTTTTCAACACGCGCGCAGTCGCCCCGCCCGCCGCGCGAATCGATGCACAGCCGCGGTTGACCGAGGCGACCAGCGCACCCTCCGTCGTCGCGAGCGGGAGGTAGACGCCGCCAGCCGTCGCGCCGCCGTCGACGGCGATCGGTCCGACGATTCCCATGGGAATTTGGGCCGCACCGACCATGTTTTCGATGTTCGGTTCCGCGGCGGCGGCGTCGAAGGAGTACCGCCCGATCGTTTCGAGATCGGACCCGGCGTCGGCCGAGAGTATCTCCCGACGGGCCGCCGTGGCCGTGTCGGCGTCCGCGTGTCGTTCGAGTTCGTGTAGCCGTAACTCGCCGTCCTCGACGGCGTCGACGAGCGCATCGGTGTCCATACCGGCGGGTCGGTTGCCGGTGACAAAGGAGTTTCCGTCCGATACGGTCGAATCTCGGTGATGTATCCTGAAAATGGCTGGAGTAGCGTTTTAAGGGCTGCGGCCACAAACAAATGATATATGGGTATCCTTTCGCGTACATCGTACGTCATCCGGTCGAAGATCAACGCCGTCCTGAATCGAGCGGAAGACCCCCACGAGACGCTCGATTACTCCTACGAGCAGCTCCGTGACGAACTCCAGGACGTGAAGAAAGGCATCGCGGACCTGACGACGCAGAAAAAACGGCTCGAGATCCAGAAACGACGGCTCGAAGAGAACGTCGAAAAACACAACGAGCAGGCCAGACAGGCGGTCGATCAGGACCGTGACGATCTCGCACGTCGGGCACTCGAAAAGAAAAAGCAGAAAATGAACCAGATCGAGGATCTGGAGACGCAGATCGCGAATCTGCAGAACACACAGGACAACCTCGTCGAGAAGAAAGACGAGCTCCAGACCCGGATTCAGGAGTTCCGAACGGAAAAGGAGACGATGAAAGCCCGCTACGAAGCGGCCGAAGCGAGCGCCCGGGTCAGCGAAGCGATGACCGGAGCGGGCGACGAGATGGAGAATATCTCACGATCCATCGAACGCGCGCGAGAGGACACGGAGGAGATGGAGGCCCGTTCCGCCGCGATGGACGAGCTGGAGGAGACGGGAGCCTTCGATAACGTCCTCTCCGACGAAAGCGATCTCGATCGCGAACTCGAGGAGCTGCGACAGGACGGCGAGGTCGAGGCTGAACTCGAGACGCTGAAAGCCGAGTCCGGACTCGAAAACGGCGACGGTGAGCGGGACGACGATGTCGAAATCGAACTGGAGGAGGAAGCGGACACCGACGCCGTAGATCCGGATATCGAAGCCGAACTCGACGATATCAAAACGGACGACGAGTAACGGCTCGATCGAGCCGCTAGTTAACGAAATCCGGTTCGACGCGCTTTTCTCCGACTTCGCTTTCGAGGTGCTCGCGGAACGTCTCGACGTCGACGTCGTTCCGCTCGGCCTCGAATCGATCCCGAACGGAGACCGTCCCGGCCTCCTGCTCGTCGTCACCGACGACGAGCATGTACGGTACCCGGTCGTCGTGGGCCGTCTGGATTTTCTTGCCGACCGTCCACGATCGATCCTCGATCTCGACGCGGAAGTCGCCCAGGTAGCGGTTTTTGAGCTGTTTCGCGTAGCCGATGTTGTCGTCGGAGACGGGGAGTATCCGAACCTGTTCGGGGGCGAGCCACGTCGGGAAGTTCCCGTTGAAGTGCTCTATGAGAACCATAAAGAACCGCTCGTAACTGCCGTAGAGCGCGCGATGGATCATCACCGGCCGGTGTTCTTCGTTGTCCTCGCCCGTATAAGAGAGCTCGAACCGCTCCGGCATGTTGAAATCGAGTTGCACCGTGGGGCCGTCCCAGTTCCGGCCGAGCGCGTCCTCGAAGGCGAAGTCGATCTTCGGGCCGTAAAAGGCGCCGTCGCCGGACTCGATGTCGTACTCCATCCCGCTCGATTCGAGCACGCTCCGGAGCTGAGATTCGGCCTGCTCCCAGATCTCGTCGGAGCCGACCGACTTCTCGGGCCGGGTGGCGAGCGCTACCTCGTAGTCGAGATCGAAGGTCTCCAACACCTCGTTGATCTGGTTCATTATCGTGTTCACTTCCCGCTCGATCGAGTCGGGTTTCACGAACAGGTGCCCGTCGTCGATCGTGAACGCCCACACGCGAGAGAGCCCGGACAGTTCGCCGCGCTGTTCCTTTCGGTACACCTTCCCGTTTTCGGCGTACCGGATGGGGAGGTCGCGGTACGACCAGTTGCCCTGGTTGAAGATCGTCGCGTGGCCAGGACAGTTCATCGGCTTGAGGCCGTACTCCTCGTCGTTCACGTCGAGAAGGAACATGTCGTCGACGTAGTTGTCGTAGTGACCCGACTGCTTCCACAGTTCGGTTCTGAACAGGTGCGGCGTCTCGACGAACTCGTAGTCTTGGCCCGCGTTCAGTTCGTCGACGAACGCTTCCAGTTCTCTGAGAACCGCCTTCCCGTTGGGGTGATACAGCGGAAGGCCGGGGCCCGTCACATCGGGGATTGAGAACAGATCCAGCTCCTGCCCGAGCTTTCGATGATCCCGCTCTTTCGCCTCCTCGCGGCGTTCGAGGAACGTTTCGAGGCCGGCTTCGCTCTCGAAGGCGGTTCCGTACACCCGGGTCAGCGTGTCGTTGTCCTCGTCCCCGCGCCAGTACGCCGCGGCGATGTTCAGGAGCTTCACGGCACCGATCTCGCCCGTCGAGCCGACGTGTGGCCCCCGACAGAGATCCTGCCAGTCGTCCTGTACGTAAAAGGAGACGCGCTCGTCCCCGGCCGCCTCCGTTTCGAGGATGTCCTGTTTGTACTCGTTGTCGTCGTAGATCTCGAGCGCCTCCTCGCGGGATCGTTCGACGCGCTCTATGTCGTAGTCGGCCTCGATGATCGCGTCCATCTCGTCTTCGATAGCGTCGAGATCCTCGGCGTCGAGATCGACGCCGGTGATATCGTAGTAAAACCCGTCCTCGGTCGGCGGTCCGATGGCGAGTTTCGCCTCGGGGTAGAGTCGCTGGAGCGCCTGTGCGAAGACGTGAGCCGCCGAGTGTCGCAGGACCTGCAGGTACTCCTCGGACTGTTCGGTGACGATGACGAGCTCGCAGTCCTCGAAGAGGGGTTCGACCTTGTCGGTGAGTTCCCCGTCGACGATACCGGCGACCGTGTCGTCGCCGAGTCCCGGTCCGATCTCGTAGGCCACGTCCTCCACCGTCGACCCCGACCCGACTTCGAGTTCGGAGCCGTCCGGCAACGTGACGACGATTTCGCTCATGGATACGACAAATCCGGGCACCCGCATAAGTCCAACCTTTCGCCGTCGTTTCGAGGCGAGTTCCGCAGCGGGGTCAACGACGGACTTTTGAGGGCGAGTGGCCTACTGAGCAGCGATGACCGACGAGATCCCCGACCGCGCCGTTCGCGCATTCGAGAGCCACGACGCCTTCGAGCGCGACGGCGAGTGGTTCGAGGTGACGACGACGACGTTCGAGGGGCGCGTGACCGCGACGGAGACAGGGGAGTGGGCGCTCCAGTACACGCTCGAAGTCCGAGCGCCGATGCTGTCGGCGGCCGTGAACGACCCAGTCGGCCCCGCCGTCGAGGATGGATGGTTCGAAACGTACGAACTGCGGCTCGAAGACGCACCGATGGCCGTCATAGAAGACGTCGATATCGGCGACCAGCGCGTCGTCGAAGAGGCAGGAGACGCCGTCGCGATCTTCGAGTTCGAATGGGGGGACGCCGACCGAGCCCCCGATATCGCGAAGGCGATC
>CAYQWI010000129.1:3995-5857 GCA_964421165.1 uncultured Natronomonas sp. | reverse complement strand
AATCCGAACGCGTTCGAACTTCACAGATACTCCACCATCGAGGATTGCTCGTCGGCTTTCTCGGCTTTCGGTGAGTCAGCGGAATTCGGATCCGGGTCGCCATCGGGATCGGAGTCGGTGGGAGCCGCCGTTTCGACCGCCGCTTCGAACGACTCCGGATCCGAGAGCAGTTCTTCGACCCGGCGCTCGATTTCGTCCGCGACGTTTGAGTCCGAGACCGATTCCGAGCGGATTGTCTCATCGAGGTCGCGGGCCGCGACACTCAACTCCAGTTCCCGGAGTCGCTCGTTGACCGCGTCGTCCGGATCGGCGAACGAAACGTCGATGTCTCCCCCCGAATCGTCGATATTTCGGCGATCTTTAACCCGGGCGACTAACGCTCCTTCCTCTGTGGCGAACGATTCGATTTGGGCTGGCGAAATCGATTTGCCCTTTCCGTCGAGCGACACGTGGACGATTGTCCCCTCGAGATCGTGCTCTCGGAGCCGGTCGAGAACACGCTCGATCCCTTCGGTCTCTCCGAGATCGAGATCGACGAAGACGAACGGACGGGTCTGTATCCCTCGACGAGAAATCCGAACGTCGCCGTCGAACTCGATCAGATTGTACCCCCGTTCTTCGCGTTCGCTCGCGCTCGCTCGTTCCGTCGACCCCGGGTAGGTGACCCACGTGTCCGCGATCTGTTGCGTTTTCGGGGCGTGTTCGTCGCCCAACAACACCGCATCGAATTCGACCGTGGCGGAATCGAGCACGGTCCGAACATCCCATTCGACGTTGCCGTAATCCGGAACGAGCGGCGCAAAACGACCGTGGGAGACGAGTGCAGCGTGAGATACGCCGTGCGGTTCGAACTCGTAATCGAGGTCTTCGCGGCGAGCGGGTGGGACGAAATCGAGTCCGTAGAACGCAGTGTCATCGATAACGACCGGGTCGCTCCCGAGTCGAGTCGCGAGCCCCATCACCTCGAAGAGATCGAGCCACTGTGCCGAGCGTTTGGTTTCGTGATTCCCGACGACGGCGAGAAACGGAATCGACGCGTCGGCGAGGTCTTCGAGAATTTCGAGCGTGCCCAATAGATCGGAAAGCCCCGGCCGACGATCGTGAAAGAGATCCCCCGCATGGACGACGGCGTCGACCTCGTCAGAGACGGCGTCCTCGACGACCTGACGGAAGGCATCGAGGAAGTCGGTCTGCCGTTCGGGGCTATGATACTGTCGATAGCCGAGATGGGTGTCGGCGGTGTGAAGCACCCGTGTCATCGAATCCGGTCTACGCTTTCGCCTCTTAAATCGGTTGCGTGACCGAAGTGAAAGTGTTCGACGGAATCCGGACGATCCGCTGCCGCGCTACGGAATCTGTAGAACGCTTCGAGCGCCCTCTTCCCATTCGATGCGAGTTCGTCGTCCTCGGTCGCTTCGACTGCTAACTCGAGGTCCTCGATACCGAACGTTTCGACGAAGTCGGCGGCCAAATCGATCCTCTCGATCGCGGCTGACGCTCGCTCGATTACGTCTCGCTCCCCGCCCCCGGCGAGGCGATTGAGCGATGTTTTCACACGAACTTCCTCCGAAGTGTATTCGGCGGCCATGGGGTATGCACTGGTCGCGGGTTTGTTTATAAACATTCGCCTCAAAACGAACGGGTCCGCCTTCCGAAACGCCGGAAAATCGTCCTCGGGATTAGTGTGATGCCGCGCCAGTCGTCACACCGGTTCTTTTATTCGGCCGTCGAACTGTCTCTTATTCCACTTCGAGCGTGTACACGCGCTTTCTGGCGTCGGTAAACGAAAACCGTGATTCGACGGCGTCGACGTCCTCCAGTCGGGTCAGCGCGTATCTGACCGTCCGCGGCGGTAACATCGT
>CAYQWI010000129.1:0-3985 GCA_964421165.1 uncultured Natronomonas sp. | reverse complement strand
CTCTGCGTGAGCTGGTCATTGTACTCGAGAACCTTCGCTACCAGCTTCGCACTCGGGGGGAGATCGGAGACGACGTCCCAGCCGACCGGTTCGGCTTGCGTCTCGACTTCGATTGCGCTCATCGTATCGTCCCTTTCAAGATGCCAAGGGATAATACTTACTGTTCCATTTTATAACTAAAAATAATATTTTGGTGTCGAACCCCCTCAAATAGGCGGTGGCAGTGTTCGCAGAATTATACAGTGACCCGAAGCCTCTTATGAATACGGGCGCTACGAGTCCCTGATGACCGATACTGTTGACGATGTCGACCTACCGTATAGGGACGACGCGTCACAGCAGGAGAAAGTGGAGGCGCTCGAGGAGCGTCTCGAAATTCTCGAACAGCAGAACAACGAGATGCGGGACAAACTCCTCGACGCCAATGCAGAGAACAACAAATACCAACAGAAACTCGAACGGCTGACACACGAGAATAAAAAGCTCAAGCAGTCGCCGTTGTTCGTCGCGACCGTGCAAGAACTCACCGACGAGGGCGTGATCATCAAACAACACGGCAACAATCAGGAGGCTCTCACCGAGGTGACGACGGAGATGCGCGAGGAACTCTCGCCGGACTCCCGCGTTGCGGTGAACAACTCGCTTTCGATCGTCAAAGAACTCGACAGCGAGACAGATGTCCGCGCTCGCGTGATGCAGGTCGAGCAATCGCCCGACGTCTCGTATGAAGATATCGGCGGCATCGACGAGCAGATGGAAGAAGTTCGCGAAACCGTCGAGATGCCGCTGAAGAGCCCCGAAATGTTCGACGAGGTCGGGATCGATCCGCCGTCCGGCGTGTTGCTACACGGGCCGCCGGGGACCGGCAAGACGATGTTGGCGAAAGCCGTCGCCAACCAGACCGACGCGACCTTCATCAAGATGGCCGGCTCCGAACTCGTCCACAAGTTCATCGGCGAGGGTGCCAAACTCGTCCGCGATCTCTTCGAACTCGCCCGACAGCAAGAGCCCGCGGTCGTCTTCATCGACGAGATCGATGCGATCGCCGCAAAGCGAACCGAGTCGAAGACCTCCGGAGACGCCGAAGTCCAGCGAACGATGATGCAACTGCTCGCCGAGATGGACGGTTTCGAGGATCGCGGCCAGATCTCGATCATCGCGGCGACCAACCGCTTCGACATGCTCGATCGCGCGATCTTGCGTCCGGGGCGATTCGACCGGCTCATCGAGGTCCCGAGACCGGACATCGACGGGCGCGAAATCATTTTCCGGATTCACACCCGGAATATGAACACCGCCGACGAGATCGATTTCGCAGAGCTCGCAGAACTCACGGAAGGCGCGTCCGGTGCGGATATCAAGGCGATCTGTACGGAAGCGGGAATGTACGCGATCCGCGACGACCGACTCGAAGTGACGACCGAAGACTTCGAACACGCGTGGGAGAAGATCGATCAGACGAACGAGGACGCCGACGAGGTCTCGAAGACGTTCGCCTGACGTTTCTCGAAGGGTTATATAAGCGCGAGCAGCCGTTTATAACAGTACGAAGAGCAGATACGGGATTCCGAACAGCACGACTGTCATCCCGATGAGGAGTAGTGCATAGGCGGCAAACGTGCTGCCGGCGGTGATAAACGACGCGTGATCGAGGTCCTCTCTAAGCCCGGAGACGCTCATACCCTCACATTCGGACGTACTCGCTTATAAGTACCGCCTCGAACGACCGAGATCGTATATAAGTGGTGCTTCGGTGATTTTGAGGACCACCTTTGCGCGACGGTTCTCGAGGCTTCGGAAAACATGTGTGAATGCCGACGGGAGACCCATTCATACGGACTGTTGTCGTCTTTTTCCGATCAGCGCCGATGCGGTGCTGGCGCTGACCGGCAAACCGTTACAACGATCCGTATCAGGCGAGAATCTCGGCGATCCGGCGCGGTTCATCGGATAGGGACGGGTTTTCCTCGATCATCTGGAGAACTTCGTGGTCGGTCACGTCGGGGTACTCCTTTTGAGTCGCCTCCTCGATGAGCGTTTTCTCCAGCCGAAACTCGGTCCCCTCGTAGATGACGTCGACACCCTCTTGATCGAAGGAAAGAACTGTCATAGGGAGATTTGAACGCTCGCAAATATAAGCGACACGAGATGGCCCCTCCGTCCTTTATATATCATCTCCGCCGGAACGTCAGCCCCGCGTCTGACGCTGCCGGAGGGGTTAAGAGATATGCCGAACACAGATAGACCGTGTTCGGATCGGACCCCCTCGACGAACTCGTACTCCCTAACGGGACTCACGTCGAAGAGCACGATCTCGTTACCGAGGGCGACGTACTCGTCGGCGGACAGAGCACCGTTCAACTCGGCGTTCGTGGCGGCAATCTCGTCGCCGGCGAACGCGTCACGTTCGATGGCGATATCGAGGCCGGCGGCGATTGCCGCCTCGATATGTGGTGTGAGGTAGACGGGAACGTCCTCGTCGGTAGCGACGCGTATCTCGGCGAACGCGTCCACATCACCGGACAGCTCATCGTTTCCGGCGACCTCGATATCGGTGACGACGTCGAAATCGACCAGGGATTCGAGGCAAACGGTTGGATCGTGATTCGAAATCCGATGCCGACGATCGTGTTCTTGTTCGTGTATCTGTCTCACTTGCTCAGAATCGGCGAAGAAGAAGCCGCCTCGGACGTTGCCTCGGAGTTCTTCTCGGACGAAACCGATGCGGAGCCCGCAACTATTCCCCGGAGCGCTCACGTCTCGGACGACGCCTGGCGCGTCTCCACGCCGGCGACCATCGGGGACGAATGTCGTCTCCACGGAAACATCCGCGCGACCGAGATCGAAGTCGGGAGTGAAACCGAGGTGTTCGGAAGTCTCCGGGCGAAAGGATCGATTCGGGTCGGACCCGGGTCGATCATTCACGGGGACGTGACGACACGTGGCGGCGATGTCGTCATCGAGCCCGACGCGCACGTCCGCGGGGATATCTCGTGTGAACGGTGTGCGCTCTCGGAGGCTGCCGAGGTCGAGGGGACGATTCGAGCCCGCGAAGGAATTACGATCGAGGACGCACCGGGAATCGACCCCGATGAGACGCCGGAGGATAACGGTCGAGCCGTCGAATCGGATACTGGATCGGATCATTCCGAAGCGGAGTCCCGACAAACTGACGCTCCGATTCCGGCGATCGTCCCCTCGGATGAGGCGGCGTACGATTGGGACGATCACGGCGGCGATCGGACGTCGGCGAACGGCAACGCGAACGACGTGTCCGCAGTCGTCGCCGACCGAAGTGAGAACTGATACGGACTGTTGTAACGGTGTTCATAGGGATTATCGTAGATGTTCATACTGTTCCTGTGAAGAACTGAGACACAGTGCCGAGGGACGGGCTTCGAAACCGCTAGGTGGCTACGATAATCCCTATCAGGCCAGCACCGACCGGTCCGGGAACTGACCGGTAAAAGACGACCGTGATCCGTACGACGCGACGCGTCGGAAACGTATATCGAGAGAGATTTACGCACGCCTCCGGTATCCGTAATATGATTTCGGTCGCTCTCGCCGGCAAGCCGAACGCTGGCAAGTCGACATTTTATAAATCGGCCACGATGGCGGACGTCGATATCGGAAACTATCCGTTCACGACGATCGATCCCAACCGAGGCGTCAGCTACGTCCGGACCCGTTGTCCGTGTCTCGATCTCGAAACTCGATGCGGTAACGAAACGTGTCGGAACGGAAAGCGGTACGTCCCGATCGAGCTGTTCGACGTTGCCGGACTCGTCCCCGGCGCTCACGAGGGGAAAGGTCTCGGAAATCAGTTTCTCGACGAATTGACGAACACCGACGTGATACTCAACGTCGTCGACGCCTCCGGCGGGACGAACGAGGAAGGCGAGCCGGTCGAAGTCGGGGAGTACGATCCGGTCGACGATATCCACTTCATCGAAACCGAGATGGATATGTGGATCGCGGGGAC
>CAYQWI010000128.1:0-5866 GCA_964421165.1 uncultured Natronomonas sp. | reverse complement strand
AGGCCGACGCGGAATTCGAGGGCAGAGCCGTCGACGTGTACACCCACATCTCCGAGAGCGTTCAGACGGCGGACGATCACCTCGTCACGATCGGCGTGTATCCGGAGCTGGTCGAAGACGTCGAGCGGGGCAACATCGAGACGTTGCGGGACAACGTCGTCGAGAACGCCGAGTAAGATTGCTACTCCGTTTCGGGTGGACTCGCTATCGCGATCGATTAGTCCGACCTAACGTCCGGGATCACGTCTTCGAGGTCGAGTTCGCGCTTTCGTATCGATCGGATGAATCGGAGCGCGAGAACGTATCCGACGGCGGTAAACACCACAGAAAGGATGAGGTTTCCGACGAGGAGGCGGGCGACGACCTCCGGTCCCGCCGAAAACGAAATGTCGGCCGTCGTTACGCCGGGAACGGGGCCGAGAACCTGCACGCCGAGCCAAAAGCTCACGGCGTACACGCCCCACTTAACGACGGGGTTGAGGACGACGACCGAGGCGAGTAACGCGAGCTTACTGATTCGATCGAAAATCGCAGCGAGAACGACGAATAACACGAGTCCGGTTCCGAGCGTCGGAAGCGACGTGATAAAGACGCCGAGCGCGAAGCTCGCGGCGACGTCGTTCGGTGGATGGTCCTCGGCGAACGCCTCCTCTAACGCCGAGCGAACCCGGTCACGGTAGGCGAGTATTCGGCCACGGACCATACTGCCCAAAGGACGCGAGCAGGTATGAACGTTGCCGAACGGGTAACTACCTTCACCGCCTGACGAGCCGACGAATACGGCCAACCAACCGACGACCGCGACGTTTGAAGTACGCGTCGAAAAGGAGACCGGCGGCGAGTCCCGCAAGCGTCACCCAGAGAAATTCGATCATAAGCGCCGCGTTAGCTTCGTCCCCCGTCATGGTTGGCGTCGAGAGGAACTCCGTACCGAGCAGTCGATCGGAGTTCCATCGGATGACGGCCCACGCTGCCGCCGAGGCCAGCGTCGTCATGACGACGAACACGACGGCGAACCAGTGAGTCATCCGGAGTTTCGTGAACATGTGGAGTTCGACCGTGACGATGAGCGCGAGCCCCGCAACCGAGAGGTAGTAGCCGAACGTTCCCAACTCGCCGCCGAAGAGACCACGTATCAGGATGGGAAAGAGGGCGAGAACGAGAACCTCCCACGGAAGCATCACTCGCCAGTCTCGGTAGGCGATCGGAGGGATGAGCACGATGACCCCCGTAATACACACGAACAGGATCCATAGCCGATCGAAATCGAGAACGCTTTCGAGGAGAACTAACGCCAACACGCCGACGAGTGGCCAGGCGAGAATCGCGTTTCCCCGTCCGGTTCGGAAGAGGCTCGCGAGCAGATCTTCCGGGGGATCGGACTCTTCGCGCTCGGGTACCGATTCACCGCGTTCCATACCTCTGTTTCACTCCGATAACGCTTATAAAACTGTGCGTCCGAACGCCGGCTGTCGTTCGTTCGGTGTATCTATCAAAACATTCAACTATATGTGTGTTGTATCGGGAGCTACAATGGTCGACAAAGACGATCTCCGACAGCAGTTCACCGAGGCGTTCGAAGGCGCCGATTACCCCATCAACAGTCCGATGGATCTCGTCCCCGCACTCCCCGACGGCCCCGCGACGAAGTTCGAGTCCGGGGAGTTCTCGATGACGGCGATGGAACTCAACGCGAAAGCCAGCAGCCACCAGGAGTTCCCCTACGAATCCGTCGAGGACCTCGTCGACGACGTGATGGCCAGCCTCGAAGCGGAAGATCTGCTCTAATCTCGATCGCATACGCTTTTGTCCGATCCCGCCGAACCAGCTATCGATAGTCGATGCAACAGGCGACGTTCGTCAAACTCTCCGCGCTCGCGTTCGCGCTCGTCTTGCTCAGCTTTCTAATTCGAGGATTTTCGAGCTTCGTCGTCCCCACTCGAACGTCGGCACTGCTTTCGGCTCCGACGATGCTTCTCGGCGGGGGCCTCATCGTGTTTCTTACGATCCGGTCAGTGCTCGCCGTTTCCGGCATCGCTCCGTTAGAAGAGTGACCCATCGCTACGTATCGGCGGTTTCGATGAGTCGGGCGATCTCATCAGGGAGACTCTGTTCACCGTCCGGCGTTCGCACGGTGACAAGTCCGAACGGTGCGATTTCGAGTATTTCGAGTTCGACGCCGGGCTCGATACCGGCTGCGGATAGATAGCGAAGCTCCTCGTCACCCTGGTGGCGGATCCGTCTGACGACGACTCGATCGCCCTCCGCGGCGTCGGCGAGTCGCGATCGGTGCTCCGATTCCGGTAACTCGAGATCGGCGTCCGGGATCGGGTCGCCGTGCGGATCGACTCCGGGGTTGTCGAGTACCTCCGCGATTTTCGCAGTCAGCTCCTCGGAGACGTGGTGTTCGAGCCGGTCGGCTTCCTCGTGAACGTCGGCCCAATCGTAATCGAGGTGCTCGGTCAGAAACGATTCGAGAAGTCGATGATGCCGAAGGATTTCGAGTGCGACGATCTCCCCCTCTTCGGTGAGCGTCACTCCCCGATACTCCTCGCGGTTTATCAGACCGCGCTCCTCCAGCTTTTTTATCATACTGGAAACCGTTGGAGAGGTCACACCCAGATACTCCGCGAGCTCGGAGGTCCCGACACGTTCTCCCGTGTCGTTTTCGATCATATAGATCGCTTTGATGTAATCCTCCATGACGGCGCTCAACATTACCGGTCATTAGCTATCGGGAGGGATAGTACTTTTCGTCGCCCCCGCGGAGGGAAATCGCTTTCCGAGTTGACACCGACTGCTTGAGTATGAAGGTTACATCTATCGCTGACCTCTCGCCCGACGAACGGATGGCGTTTTTCGATCGTGATGCCGGCGTCGACGCGATACGCGAGGACGTCCGTGAGATTATTTCGCGGGTTAAAGCGGAAGGCGATGTCGCTCTCAGGTCGTACGCGAGCGAGTTCGACGGCGTCGAAGTCGGAACGATAGAGATCACGGATGAGGCCGAACGCGCCTATGAGACGGTCGATCCCGAGGTTCGCGAAGCGATCGAGACCGCCGCCGAAAACATCAAACTATTCCACGATCGACAAGTTCCAGACGACTGGCGAGAGTCCTTCGACGGCCGAGAACTCGGGCGTCGATACCGACCGCTGGATCGCGTCGGCGTCTACGCGCCCGGCGGCACCGCGGCGTATCCCTCGAGCGTCCTCATGGGCGTGGTCCCCGCGAAAGTCGCTGGCGTCGATCACGTCGCTGTCGCGACACCCCCCGCATCGGAGATCGATCCGGCGACGCTCGCGGCGGCTCACGTCGCCGGGGCCGACGCGATCTATCAGGTCGGCGGTGCGCAGGCCATCGCTGCGCTCGCCTACGGAACCGAGAGCGTCTCGGCGGTTCAGAAGATCGTCGGTCCCGGCAACAAGTGGGTGACGGCGGCGAAAGCTGCGGTTCGCGGCGACGTCGAGATCGACTTTCTCGCCGGGCCCTCCGAACTGCTCGTCGTCTGCGACGACACTGCCGTTCCCGAACTCGTCGCCGCCGACATGCTCGCACAGGCCGAACACGATCCGAACGCCTCAGTCGTCTGTGTCACGGATGACGAACCGACCGCGAACGCGGTCCGTGAGGCATGTGAGCGACAGGCGACCGAACGGAGTCGAGCCGAGATCATCGACGCGGCGCTCGCAAACGACGCGTCCGGCGTCCTTTTGGCCCGGTCGATGTCGGAGGCGGTTCTGTTCGCCGAAGAATACGCCGCCGAGCACCTCTCGATCGTCACCGAGGACGACGAGGAGATTCTCGAACGGATCGACTCGGCCGGCAGCGTGTTCCTCGGGCGAAACACCCCGGTCGCGGCGGGGGATTACGCCTCCGGCACGAACCACGTCCTGCCGACGGGCGGATCGGCGAAGGTCACCGGCGGCCTCTCCGTCGATCATTTCGTTCGGTCGACGACCGTCCAAAAGCTCGATACCGACGCGCTCGCCGATCTCAGAGAGACGATCGCGACGCTCGCCCGAACCGAGGGGCTCGAAGCCCACGCCGAAAGCGTCGAGAAACGGTTCGATCGATAGAACGAGCCGTTATACAAAACAACCTCCTTCGACTGTATATACAACCATGCACGCTCTCGTCGTGACTGATTCCGTCCATACGACCGCCGCCGCCTGTGATTACCTCGAGAGTCGTCTCAACCCCGACGACACGGTCACCGTCATCGCCGTGACCGGTTCGGACACGCGCGACGCCGACGACGCGTTGAACGTCGCGAACGCGCGATTGCTCGGCCACGCCGAAATCGAGGCGGAACGACTCGTCCTCGACGCCGACGAGGAGGTAACAAGCGCGATCTTCGGAGCCGTCGAGGAACGGGACCCGGACATCGTGGTCGTCGGGAAACACGCTGACGGCCCGAACGGCGATCCGTCGCTCGGAAGCGCCGCTCGAGCGCTCATCGAAGCGGCCACCGTGCCGGTCGTCGTCGTTCCGGTCGAGGAGTAACACGCAGCCAGAACTCACCGGTTTTCAAATACCTCGTCGACGAACCGGCGGTATGGAGATACTCGTCTTGCGGGACGGAGTGCACGGACTGTCACCGGAATCGTACGCCGAAGCGCTTCGCGACCGCCTCGACGGACACGCGGTCCATCACGCGAAAACGCCCGATCAAGAGCGAGAGGCGATCCGGACCGCCGACGTCGCGACCGGACTTCGGATCGACCGATCGCTTCTCGACCACGCCGAAACGCTCCGGTTGTTCGCGTGTGCGTACGCCGGCACCGGACATCTGCCGCTCGATGCGCTCACAGCGCACGACGTTCGGGTGACGAACGCCGTCGGCGTCCACAGATCCAACGCCGCGGAACACGCGATCGGATCGATACTCGCGTTTTCGCGCCGGTTCCACGAGGCGGCCCGCGCCGACCGGTGGCAGCCGGTCACCCCGGGCGAGCTCGCCGGGTCGACCGTCGCGAGCGTCGGCCTGGGAGCGATCGGCGAAGGGATCGCCGACCGACTCGAACCGTTCGACGTGACGACGATCGGTGTGCGTCGAACGCCCGAATCGGGCGGCCCGACCGACGAGGTGTTCGGCCCCGATCGGATCCACGAGGCGCTCGCTCGCAGCGAGTTCGTCGTTCTCTGTTGTCCGCTAACCGAGGAGACGCGAGGGCTCATCGGTCCCGAAGAGCTTTCGACGCTCTCGGCCGACAGCGTCATCGTCAACGTCGCTCGCGGCGAAGTGATCGAGACGGACGCGCTCGTCGAGAGCCTCCGCAGAGGGCGGATCGGCGGCGCGGCGCTCGACGTGACCGATCCCGAACCCCTCCCCGACGACCACCCGCTGTGGGATCTCGACGAGGTACTTATCACGCCGCATTCGGCGGGTGCGACGCCGAACTACTACGACCGGTTGTCCGAAATCGTTGCCGAGAACGTCGGACGGCTCGAATCCGATCGACCGCTCCGAAATCTGGTTCGACTCACCTCGAACGAGTGATGCTCTTCGGATCGCTTTTAACGAATCCGCGGCAACGGACAGTGTGTCCTCTCGACCCTCCCGCTCGATCGGCGTCCGAAAATCCGCACCAGGCGTCCTCCAGGCCGTCTCATCTCGAGCGAACAGATGAGTCTCGGGCGTAATCTCGGGCTGTTCGTGGGGCTTGCGGCTCTGTGGGGGCTGTCGTTCCCTGCGATCAGTGCCGGACTCGACTCGCTGCCGCCGCTTCTGTTCGCCGCGCTCCGGTACGATATCGGCGGCGCGCTACTGCTCGGATATCTGGTTCTGCGCGGCGTCGAGTGGCGACCGACGACGCGGATCGACTGGCTGACGATCGCTATCGCAGGCGCGTTTCTCATCGCC
>CAYQWI010000127.1:0-5874 GCA_964421165.1 uncultured Natronomonas sp. | reverse complement strand
TTGATCCCGTAGAGAACGACCGCGCTCGTTCCTTCGAGCCGCATGAGTTCCTCCACAGCTTGTGGAAGGGCATCGACGTTGCTGACTTCGCCCACGTTACAGACTCCGAACGATCCGTCGATCCGTACGTCGTTGATCGCGGTGGCTTTTACCCGCAGCACGTCGTGGGACACTTTCGGCGTCGCGATCCGGTGGAGCAGGTCCTCGTCGGCGGCGGGAAAGAGCTTCGCACACGCTGCGAAGTCGAACTCGGTACAGCCGTTGGTGAGGTTCTTCGTATCGGACTGAACCCCGTATGTGAGTCCCGTCGCGAGTTTGCTGTCGACGACGAGTTCATCGTCGAGGTCGGCCGCGTCCCTCTCGAAGTCGGCATCGAGCTCTTCGAGGTACTCCGTGAGTATCGAAGCGGCTGCGCCGTACTCCTCTCTCACGTCGGTAAACTGTTCACCGGTGCCGTTTCCTGGATGGTGATCGATAACGGCGATCGGTTCGACGCTCTCGGCGTCGACGAACCCCCGTGGCGTGTTGTGGTCGACGAGAACGACGCCGTCGTAGGAGTCGAGCTCGGACGCGCCTTCGATTCCCTCACAACCGAACTCGAGAACGGTTCTGAACGCGCGATTCTCCGGGTGGCGTATCTCCCCGGCGTAGTGGATATCCGCCTCCGTCCCCGCTCGATCCGCGATCGCTCGGACCGCCATCGCCGAAGCCATCGCGTCCGGATCGGGGTTTGGATGCATCAGTATCGAGACGGTGTCGTAAGAGCCGACGACGTTCCGGAAGGATTCGCCCTTGGACTTCCAGATCCATTGGGCGAGGCGATAGAGTAGATACGCGAGAATGAGGGTTCCGATACCCGCCGCAACGTAGACGAGTGGATCGAACGGCAATTCGGTGACGTTGGGAAGTGCTGACGTAAACTCCCGTATCGTGCCTCCGGCCAAGAGCTCCACAGTCGACCGTACGAACAGAATGATCTGAGCGGACGGTTCGAGCCCGGTCATCCACCCGTCGCCCCCAGCGGATACGTAAACGCACGAACGGCAGACTGCCGGCGGTGTGCTGTGGCGCCACGTGTTGTGTGCAGTTTCATAAGGGCGTTCACCGTCTCGTTTCGGCGATCATACCCGGGCGACGATGGTCGCCGAATCGAACGTCACTGTGATATCCGATATCGGTCGATTCGTCCATGAACGTACATTAGTAAGAACAGCCTAACCAATGTATCGGCCGTTTGTTGACGAGTATAACTTCGATAGAACGTGTTCGAATTATTTTCCGCTCACCACGTGACGACCGTCTCACCGTCGGGCGCGTGTTCTTTCGTCCGCTGCATCTCCTCGCGAGCCGCTCGTCTCGATTCGTGTGCTCGAACGCCCGCCGCGAGCGGTGATCCGTGCTCGTCGATGAGCCGCCAGATCCAGCCGTCCTCACGCTCGTGGAATTCGAATGCGGGTTCGTCGATTTCGAGAATACTCGATTCCGCGGCCGTCGATCGGGTTCGATCGATCGCGTCTTCAGCGTCGGCTCGGGAGTCGTATTCGCCGGCGCTGACCGCGAGCGTTCGCTCGTCCGGATCGAGGACTCGCCAGTTCCAAGAACCGTTCTCTTCGAGCAGTTCGAACGCGACCGTCTCGATTTCGAATCGCCCGGCTTCGGGTGCAATCGCTTTGAGACGATCGATCGCCGTCTCGACGTCGTCTCGGGACTCGTATGCGGTCGCAGAGACGGCATAGATCGTTCGATCGGCGTCGAGCAGTCGCCAGTGCCACGATTCACCCTTGCGATACATCTGCACTGCCGCGTCTCCGATAACGATAGTCGGAGCGTACTCTGCGGCGTCGATCACGAACTCGGCCGCTTCGGCCGCGTCATCGGGCGCTTCGAAGCGCCGGGCGCCCGTGGCGATCCGATCCCGGTCGGGGGTGATGAGGTGCCAACGCCATTCGCCGTCGTCTCGAAGCTGGACGGTCACGGGACCGACGACTTTGACGGACGCCGTCTCGCCGACGGATCGAATCTCTTCGATGCTGCGAACGGCGTCGTCGCGCGTGAGTAGCTCGCTCGTCGTGGTAGCCAACACTGATCCGTCGGCATCGACGAGGGTGCCGCTCCACCCGTCGTCGCATTGATCCAGCTGGAAGATGGCGGTCTCCATCGGCCTGATCGACGCGGCATCGATCGTCTCGATGAGAAATTCGACGGCTTCGCGGGCCGCAGAGCGCGTCTCGTGTTCGGACGCGTTCTCGGCGATCAGGTTGCCCCCTTCGTCGATGAGTCGCCACGCGTACGTATCGGCTTTCGTCCGGTAAATCTCGAACGCCGCCTGGTCGATCTCGAGGAGTTCGGCGTCCGGAGCGTGTTCTTTGAGCGTCTCCATCCCTTCTCGAACGGCGTCTTTCGAGTCGTACCCCTCGCCGCTGTCGGCCATCACACGGCCGTCCTCGTCGATGAGTCGCCACCGCCACTCACCGTCGGATTCGTACTGCTGGAACGCCGCCTGATCGAACTCGAGGAGATCGGCGACGAGCGCGCGATCCTGAACCGTCTCGGCCGCCCCGGTCGCCGTCTCGGCGTCCGCGAACCGTTCGGCGCTCTCGGCGATGAGCCGACGGTCCTCGGAGACGAGCCGCCACGCCCAGCCGTCGTCGGTCGGGAACACTTCGTAGTCGATCCCGTCGAACTCGACGATCTCGGCGCTCGGGATCACATCAGCGGCACGTTCGGCCGCCTCGAACGCGGCGTCGCGCGATACGGGGTCACCGTCGCGAGCGATCACCGACGCGTCGGCGTCGTCTCTGAGCGTCCAGCTCCAGCCGTCTCTCTGCGGGACGACTTCGAATCGGGGGCGTCCGCGTTCGATCACGGTGCTTTCGGCGAGGTCAGCGGCGACGTCGGTCGCGGCCGCTTCGGCCGTGGAACGGCTCCCGTACTCGGTGTCGCTCGTGAGGTATCGTTCGTCTTCCGAATCGATGACGTGCCAGCGCCACGCTCCCGCCTCCTCCTCGGAGAGTTCGAATCCAACCGTATCGAGCGCGACCGTGTTGGCCCCAGCGATTCGGTCGACGAACGTCGCCGTCGCCGCGGTCGCGTCCGATTCGTCCGCGTAGTCGGTCGGGCTTTTCGCCAACGGGGTCCGCCGATCGTCGATGAGACGCCACTGCCAGCGCTCGGCGTTGTCCTCGAAGACGTCGAACGCACCGCCGGTGATGTCGAGCAAATCGGCGTCGGGAAGCCGTTCTTTCAACAGCGTCACGTCGGATTCGACCGCGTCGCGGTTCGGGATCGTCGTCTCACTCGTCGCGACTCCGCTACCGTCCTGTCGAACCAACGACCACTGCCACTCGCCGTCGGGTGTCTGATACAACCGAAACGCGGCGGTCGCGAGATCGAGGAGCCCGGCTTCCGCGATCGTCTCCCGGATCGATTCGACGTGGAGCCTCGCGTCCGTGTCGGTCGACGCGGTCGGGACGCTTTCGGCGATCGCGTCGCGTTCGATGATCCGCCAGGTCCACTCCTTCGTCGGCGTCTCGTAGATCGCGAAGAAGGCGTCCCGATCCGTTTCCCCCAGAAGGATCGGCGGTTCGTCGCGTCCGATTCCCAGCTCCGGTTCGACGAGGAGGCCCTTCTCTCCGGTCACAATCGGGACGAGCACGGCGACGGCTGCGATCACGCCGATCCCGATCGTGTACACAGCGATGATCTCGGCGCTGTAATCGGGCGGGACGTACCACGCGCTCGGGTACACCCACGTGAACGCACCGATCGCGGCAGCCGAGATGACCAACCCGACCACGCTCGCCAGAATCCCGCGTCGTCGGACGGGTAAGAGAACGACGATACCGAATAAAACGACCGTCAGCCCCGACGACGCGAGGACGATCGCGACCTCGCGGATTGCGAGGTTGCCGGGCTGGAGTGCCTGCTCGAAGAGGTACAGAAGGACTCCCAAGAGCCCGGCGAGACAGCCGAGCAAGAAGAGCCAGTAACCGTACACGTCCCGCATTCGCTCGGGCTCGCCCACGTATCGGTAGTACAGCTCGACCAGTTTTTGATCGCCTAGTGAACTCTCTGCCATGATGGTTGTTCACACATGGTTGTTGAATCCTCATGAGTATGCTGGCCGTACTTTTTAGCTGTACTATTCAGGGGGCTGAGCCGCCTGCTTCACGGAGCGAGCCGGACCGTCGCCCTCACACGAACTGCGGTTGAATCACTCGCTCGAACGCTGAGAAACGGCTTGCTGGTCGTTTTTTCGCCCGGACAGCGTTTCGAGGTAATCGTCCAAATTGAGGGCGAAATCCAGTTCGGTTGGAACGTCGATCCAAAAGAATTCGAACTCCGCACCGCGTTCTGATCCCGCCCCGGTGACAGTGTGCGTCCACGAATCCCGAGGTTCATAGACCGGCGCATGGAAGAAACTCCGCACGTATCGCTTCGTCGGCGATCTCCGCCGGGTCCACACGTCGGTGACCAGGTGACGCATCCGTCCGAACGTGGCGATCCCACTTTCCTCTATGACTTCCCGATGCACCGCTTCCTGCGGGGTTTCGTCGCTCTCCACCGTTCCTTTCGGAATCTGAAGGCCGTCGTGGTCTGGTCCATTAAATACCAGCAACTCCGAGTCGTCTCGGGTGATGTATGCGCAGGCTTTTTCGCTGTATGTTATCTCTTCGTTTACCATGAGTACGCGTGTCCAGCGAGTTGATCCGGAACGGACGCCGGCTGGGAGGGAGTCTCGTCGGAGCTCATAACGTCCCTGTGCAAAGCCGAGACACAGCGCCGACGGAGTGGCTTCGAGATCTCCGGTCGGCGACGAGAACCCCCATGAGCAATCGACGCTGTCGTCGCTGTCGCATCGAGCGAAATCATGTTTCGACATTGCTCTATCGGGGATTAGTTATGAACGGCCAACTGCCGTCACGCGGCGGTAAACACGTGACTATGTCACTGTTTTTTACGCTCCCACCGCATAGCCGTCCATATGGTGAACCATATCCTACTACCGGTAGACGGATCGGATCCGTCGACGAAAGCGCTCGAGTACGCGGCGGAGAACTACGATGGCGAACGATTCACAATTATTCACGTCGCTAATCCGACCGATAATCTCTACGGAGGGTTAGAGGGTGGCTACGGAACGTCGGATCTGTTCGACCGGGCGGTCGAAAACGGCGAGGAGATCTGTGACGAAGCACGCGAACGGCTTCGAAACGCCGGTGTCCCGGAGTCGACGGAGATCGAAACGACGGTCGAAGTCGGTGATCCCGCCCGACAAATTATCGAATACGCCACCGAGAACGACGTCGATCAGATCGTGATCGGAAGTCACGGGCGATCCGGCGTCTCCCGGATCCTGCTCGGCAGTGTCGCCGAAAAAGTCCTCCGTCGCGCGCCGATGCCCGTCAACATCATCCGGTGATCGGACAGAAGGTCTAATCGATTTTTCAGATACTCGCCGCTGTACGGGAGTTACACGGCCATTGGAAGCCAAAAGGAGTATGAAACCCGATCAGAGCAAAACTCCGCCCAGAATCACCGATCTGTCCACCGCGACGCCCGGCCGGAGCTCACGATCCGTCGGTTCCCGCGGCGACAGCGACCAATGCGACGACCGAGACGATAAGCGTGAGGATCACTGCGACGGTGTAGCTTCCCGTGTACGTGATGCTCGCGATCCCGAGCGGTGGCATCACCATCGAACCGATTCCGTTCGCCACGTTGAAGATACCGACGATAGCGGTGTCTTTGTCGGGACTGTACACCTGCATGAGCAACGGGATATACAACGTCGCACAGCCGCCCAATCCGAGACCGATCAAGAACACGCCGACCGCGAAAACCGGAACCTGTGGTGCGAGCAAGAGGCTAATA
>CAYQWI010000126.1:0-5886 GCA_964421165.1 uncultured Natronomonas sp. | reverse complement strand
CCATCGTGTACCGCTGGACGTTACAGGGGTTCATCGAGACGGTGTGACAGCCCTCGACGGCGGCACAGCGGCGGATCGATCGCTTCATATCCGCCACTGCGTCCGGTTCGGCGAGGAACGGCGGCTTCATCAGCAGGTAGGCCTTGACGCCGGCGCCGACCGCTCGTGCCTCAGCGCACGCGGCCTCGAAGTCCGCGAAATCGAAGTACTTGTTGACCGCGTCGTGGCGGACGCGATCGGTTGCGGTTTCGAGTCCGATCGCCACGTCGAGTGCGAGCCCCTGCTCGGTGAAGGCGGTCAGCTTGTCGCGTTCGACGAAATCCGGCAGCGACTCCAGCACCATCCGCTCGCGGTCCCCGAACTCGGCGGCGATCGCCTCGCGCGTCTCCGCGGGGACCTCCCGCTCGTCGAGAAACGACCCGGACGTGTAGATCTTGACGAGATCCGCCGGGCCGTCGGCGCGTTCGGCCTCGTGTCCGAGACAGTGCTCGATTTGGGTCATGAGGTTCTCGTGACCGACGCTGCCGCCGTCGACGCTTTCGGCAACGTATCCACACATCGTGCAACCGCCGGCACGGGCCCACCGACACCCGCCGGTGTTCAGGATGATGGTAAGCGAGTTTCGGACGCCGTCGGGCGTGTTGTCCTCGTCGAGCCACACTCTCGTCGGCTCGGTCGGGTCGTAGCTCGCGTCGTTGCGAGCCCGGACCTCGCGCATCACCTCGTTGTGGGCGTCCATTCCCCGCCCCTGTTCGTAGACATCCGGCGTCGGCTGGCTCATTGTCCGCGCTAGCCCGCGTGGCCGTAAATCCGTGTCGGAAGGGCGGCCGTTACAATAGCTCAGCGTGTCGAAAAGGCGGCTGTTACGATAGCTCCGTGCGAGAGTCGTCCCGTTCGGCACCGAACCGCGGCGCGACGAGCCACCATACGAACGCGCCCAGGACGGCACCGCCCGCGTTGATGAAAACGTCCGAGACGGCCATCGTCCGGTACGGGATCGTTCCCTGCAGCAGTTCGATCCCGGCACCGTACAGCGTCGCGAGACCGGCGGCGAAAAGAAGCGTTCGGCGATCTGCGGAGAGTGCAGCATAACCCATGGCACCGGTGAATCCGGCGTACGCGATGACGTGAAGGTACACGGTGAAACCGATCCCGAACAGCGTCCGCGGGACGTCGTCGCCCGGTTCGATAACGGACGCGTACAAAATCACGAGCGCACAGGCGACCGCGCCGGCGTACCGGAGCGAGCGGGGAGCGGGCGGAAGGCTGTATTGCACATCCCGACCCTACGAGGGACGGTATGAAAGTATCGCGGTCGAAACCGATCGTCCACGGATTCGCGACCGGTACGGTCCGAAAAGCGCAAAACGTCGTCTGAAATGTGAACGCACGCGATACACGTGTGTAACCAATAATGGTTATTTTTTGGTGGCAAGAATTACGACAACGGAGTGCGACTAGCTAGTGTTGAATATTATCATGACAGACTTAGGTGGATTCCACGACCACGTCGCTCGCGTCGACCTCTCCGAAGGGAGCGTCGACTACGAGAGCATCGATCAAGAGGACGCCGAGAAGTACATCGGCGCGCGGGGACTCGGCGTAAAATACGTCTTCGACCAGGGGCCCGACGTCGATCCGATGGGACCGGAGAACCTGCTGGCGTTCATGAACGGCCCACTGACGGGCTCGCAGGTAACGATGAGCGGTCGGATCGCGGTCTGTACGAAATCGCCCCTGACCGGTACCGTCACCGATTCACACCACGGCGGCTGGTCCGGTGCCCGCCTCAAGTGGGCGGGCTTCGACGGCCTCCTGTTCGAGGGGAAATCCGACGATCCCGTCTACGCCGTCGTCGAGGACGGCGAAGTCGAACTCCGGGACGCCTCTCACATCTGGGGAAAGGGGTTCCACGACACCCGCGACGAACTCGAAGAGGAAGTCGACGGGTCCTACGGAAAGAACCTATCGATCATGGGTATCGGTGAAGGCGGCGAAAACGGCGTTCGATACGCCTGCATCATGAACGAGGACGATCGCGCTTCCGGGCGCGGTGGTACCGGCTGTGTCATGGGCTCGAAGAACCTCAAAGCCGTCGTCGTCAAATCGTCGACGAAGATGCCGAAACCGGCTGACTCGGAGACGTTCAAAACGGGTCACAAACAGGCGATGGAGCTCATTCAGGAATCCGACGTGACCGCACCCAACGAGGGCGGGCTCTCGATGTACGGCACAAACGTCCTGATGAACGCCACAGAAGAGATGTCGGGACTGCCGGCGAAAAACGGGCGGTTCACCTCGACCGGTGACGCCCGCGACGGCGGCTACGGGGACGAGACCTTCGACGCCGAGAAGGTCTCCGGCGAGAACGTCCGCGAGAACATCCTCGTCGACGAGCCGACCTGTCACTCCTGTCCGGTCGCCTGCAAGAAGGAGGTCGAGGTCGACGTGATGCACAAGGGTGAGGAGATGAACGTCCGGACCGAGTCCTACGAGTACGAATCCGCGTGGGCGCTCGGCCCGAACGCCGGTCACACCGACCGCGACGAGATCGCACTGATGATCCAGCGGTGTAACGATCACGGGATAGACACCATCGAGTCCGGAAACATCCTCGCCATGGCGATGGAGATGGACGAGGAGGGCAAACTCGACGACCTCGGTGAGGGTATCGAGTGGGGCGACTCCGAGGAGATGATCGAGATGCTCACCAAGATTGCCAACCGCGACGGCGAGCTCGCTGACCTGCTCGCGGAGGGCCCGCGCCGCGTCGCGGATCGAATGGACGCTCACGACAACTCGCTGGCGGTCAAAGGTCAGTCGATCGCCGCCTACGACCCCCGCTGTATGAAAGGAATGGGGATCGCCTTCGCCACTTCGAACCGCGGCGCGTGTCACCTGCGCGGCTACACCCCAGCGGCCGAGATTCTCGGCATCCCGGAGAAAGTCGACCCCATCGAGTGGGAAGGCAAAGGCGAGTTGACCGCCACGTTCCAGGACATGCACGCGATCTCCGACAGCTTCGACATCTGTAAGTTCAACGCCTTCGCTGAGGGGATCGAAGAGTACGTCCTGCAGTACAACGGTATGACGGGACTGGACGTGACCGAAGACGAGCTGATGACCGCCGGCGAGCGTATCTACGCGCTTGAGCGGTACTACAATAACCTCGCCGGCTTCGACGGCTCCGACGACGATCTGCCCGAGCGGTTCGTCGAAGGTGCCGAGGGAGCCGTCCCCGGACAGGGCGGCGTCGAGGGGAGCCTCGTCGAACTCGAGGAGATGAAAACGGAGTACTACGACGTCCGCGGCTGGGTCGACGGCGTCGTCACCGACGAGAAACTCGACGAGTTGGATATCGACGTCGGACCGGGGACCGGCGTCTCCGCCGGCGATTCGGCCGCCCCCGCCGACGACTGATCGCGACCGCTCGAAGCCGGAGCCGGTCGCCACCTCATTTTATGATCGCCTCGCTTCAATCTCGTAGCCATGCGAGTCGATCACCTAGGAATCGCGACCGATCGAGCGGAGGAACTGGCCGACGTGTACGAAGCGCTGCTCGGTGGAGAGATCGTCCATCGGGAGTCGGGCGACATCGACTTCGTGTTCGTCGAGGTGAACGGCAACTACTTCGAGTTCCTCGAACCAGTCGGTCCGGACTCCGATATCGGCCGACACGTCCGAGAGCACGGAACCGGCTTCCACCACGTCGGGATCGAAGTCGGAGACCTGCCGGCGGCACTGGAGCACGCCCGCGAGGCTGGTGTCGAGCTGATCGACGAGGAGCCGCGACCGGGCGCGTGGGGCCACGACATCGCGTTCCTCGATCCCGATTCGACCGGCGGTATGCGAATCGAGCTGTTCGAGGAGTGAGCGTCAGCGACCGTCGAACCGGGAGTCGATCCAGATCCCGACCACGAACAGTCCGAGAAGGACGACGGTACCGAGGCCGAAAAGGAGCATAGCATTCGGACCCACGATCCCCGGTGACATGCGCGGGGAGAGGTGCGTCCACCGTATATATGTTCTCGAAGCGTGGAACCCGTCCCGGTCAGGATCGGCGGAGATCGAACGAGACCGCCACGGGATCGCCGCTCGCCTCCCAAAAGACGAACCGATGACATCCTCCGCGCCGTAAACGGCGCGGTTTCCTCCGTGGGAGTCTCAGCCGGTCTAAGATTCCCCGAAAGCAATATTCCCGTCATGGTGGACGGTACTCGGGTCTGTGCGCTGTTCTTTGGGACGGAGAGAGCGTGGTGACTCCGACCATTGGTGGTCGTCCCACTCGAACCGTGCTGGAAAACGCTGTGCGTTTTCCGCATCCCGGAAATCTGCGATTTCCGAGGACACGGGCCGTGCCATCGGCCTGACTGCTTTCTCTGTCTGCCGTTGACGAGACGCGGAGTGTCTCGTTCGCCAATCAGAACTCTCTGAGTTCTGATGACGTCTCAGGAACGTTTCTGACGCTGTAAGGTCAGCGTGCCCTTCGAATCCACATGAACAGGTGAGTGTGTCCTGATTCCGTGTCGTTCCGTCTGTCGAACCACACTGCGGGCACTCTTGACTGGTCCACGCTTCCGACCGAACTTCAACCGAGATACCGTATTCCTCGGCGGTACAGACTAGTCGTTCGGTGAATTGCTTGAACGCCCAGAAGTTGTGCGTCTTCGCGTTTGTTTCGACCGACCAGTGCGTTTCGAGTACGTCGGTCAACCCACCGATATACACCGTGTCCACCCCCTCGACATACAACCGTTCGAGCAGGTCACGACACAGTGCTTCTTGTGCGTGGTCACGCCGACGAGTCCGTTTCCGGTACAACCGCCGGATGCGCTTGCTAATGTATCGGCCGTCTTTGAGTTTCGACTGTAACCGGGCAATTTCTCGCGTCGTCTCGCGGAATCGCTGGAACAACTCGCGGCCTTCGTACAGGTATTGCTCACCGGTCGTGGTGGTACAGGCAACGAGATTGTTTGCACCAATGTCCAGAGCGGCCGTCTCTGCGGCCAGTGGAGTGTCCCGTGTCTCATCAGAAACAGTCACGGGTTGCGAAGCTCGGAAGGTGCTATCAGTCTCGTCGTACCACAGGTCCAACCGGCTTTGTTCTTCGTAGTCAGGCCAGTTCGGGTCGCCAACGATTTCCAACCGGAGACGACTTTTTGGGCTGTTGTGTCTGTCTCGGAGTTGTTCTCCGACGACTATCTCAAGTCGGGAGCGGTCGCCCCATTCGACAGTGTACGCATCTTTGCGAATGACGCCTTTGAGAACACGTCCGTCGTCTTCGTTCCCACGGAATCCCGGCGGTTCGGGGTGTTCCGTGACCGACGTGTGTGACTCGTCGTGATACTGGTTTTTGAGCGTGAAGAACGACTCCCACGCTTCGGTGTTCTTCCCAATTACCTGTTGGGCAGTGGATGCACCGAGAACACCTTTGTACTTACCTTCGAGTCGGCCTGTATCGGCGTCCCACACGTCGCCGTTGAAGCCGTCTTCGTCGTTGTAGCGCATGAGGCGCTGGTAATTCGTCTCGTTCCAGAGAGCGGCGGAAGCGTCCAACAGATCCCGTAGCACCTGCTCATCGTCGTCGGTGAGCGGTCGCACGGCGAACGTGTTGGAACGCTTCATCAGCCATTTCAACATCCGTTTGAGGAGGGTTTGAACCTCACCCATCCACGGTGAAAGTAAAATTCGGGGACCCTCGTTGGAGACTCAGAACGAGCAGTAACATGACGGTATCTCATCGGAGCGTACGCGATTCACGCCCGCCCTGTTCAGTCCTCGGTTCCGACAGGCCGTCGGAACGCTCGTCCCTCACGGGAAGGGCGGGACTCTCTCGCTGTCAAAGGTAGCGCTCTTCGGAGCGGGGCCGGTTCGAGCCGTCAGCGG
>CAYQWI010000125.1:0-5887 GCA_964421165.1 uncultured Natronomonas sp. | reverse complement strand
CTGAGTGTCTGTGTGTAACCGCGCGCGAACTGAAAAACGGGGTATATCCCCCGGTGCTGAAGAGTAGTTTCGGGTCTTTCCTCCCGAAATCCCGGTAGTTTTATCGAGATATTCGGCCAAAACCGTGTCATGACGGTCGTTTCGGGGATATATTTATATTGACGTATGTGCAGAAATCACACGGAGTAGAAGATACCATGGCAACAGACGACGACAAGCGCAACTTCGCGCTTCGCGAGAACGGCGGCGATGAATCGAGCGTGTTTTCGGGTCGAACCCCGCGGCAGGCGGCGCTCAAAGCGGCTCGCCGGCTCGACCCGGCGGGAAGCGAAGACGATGCGGATCAAACGGAGCTTCGACTCCGCGAGAAAGGAACGAAGAAAGTCCACATCTACGACGGCTGGGCGTGGGAGGAAACGGCCCCCGACGACAGCCCCGACTGGATGCCCGAAGAGATCACCGAGGCGAACGTCTCGAAACAGGGGATCGAACACTTAGAGGAGCTCTGAGAGGGAGTATCGTCGGCGTTCATAGGTTCCCGCCGAGGAATTCGGGCGCTGGAACCTCCGAGTGGCGACGAGAGCTCGCATAACCCAGGGGGACCGCACGCGACCGAACACTTCTCCAGTCGTGACTACCGGAACGGCTATGGGCATCTCACGAATACGTCCGGACGCGCGGTAACTCACCCGGCTTGACTCGCGTACATGCGCGTAGGATGATTGAGCCGACTTCCAACCGCGCGATATCTTTCGGTTCGATTGGTTCGGCGCTTTCCGCTATCGACCAGCCACAGGTCTCTTTTAACCGATCAATCTCGTTTTAATCCGTTTCCCAACTCATAGGGAGTATCGTAGCCACCCAGCGGTTTCGAAGCCCACCTCTCGGCACTGTCTCTCAGTTCTTCACAGGAGAATTATGAACTCCTACGATAATCCCTATCAGCCGCCCGTTTATACACGTCCTCGATTTTGTTCGATCCATCTCCAACTCGCCCGAACGAAAGCTCCCGTCCACAGCCGTCCGGCGGCGGACAGCAGTACTGGACTTTCCATCCCGTCGCTTCCCTTTTAACCCCGTAATACAGCGACGAACCGCAGTGTCGACAACGGGCTGACGGGTGCTTTTTTGAGAGCATCGAGGGTGTTTCCGTTCGTTTTCGTTGATAAACGTCACCCCCATCGCATACTTTTATACTCTCCACGGGACAGCGGTAGACAATGGCATACGACGGCCCATCTATCTTTCTCGCTCCGTACGGGAACGC
The DNA here is from genome assembly GCA_964421165.1 of uncultured Natronomonas sp. Lineage (GTDB taxonomy): Archaea > Halobacteriota > Halobacteria > Halobacteriales > Haloarculaceae > Natronomonas. Next base: position 4,620 of record CAYQWI010000125.1, on the reverse strand, counting down.
CGCCGCCCAGGAGAACTTTCAACGAACCGTTCTCGACGGGCTTCCCGAGTCGGACGTCACCGCCTATTCGGATTCACATCCGTCCGGGGAGACTGTGCGAATGTGGGGGACGAAAGAGACGGTTTCGGGAACGTGGCGCAAGATCGACCCCGGCGACTATCTCTTATTTTACAGGGACGGGGGGTACGATCACGCGGCAGAGGTCATCTCGACCGAACGAAACGAGTCGCTCGGGCGCGAGATATGGCCAAATCACGAGGACGGCAAACCGTGGATCTGTATCATTTATCTAAAAGAGCCAATCGAGACGGACATCGACGCCGAGGAAATCCACGAGCTTGCCGGTCACGATATCTCGTATACTATGGGATTCAGTCCGCTGAACGACCTCGGAGTCGGTGGAATTCGCGGTCGATACGGCTCCGTAGAAAATCTGATTCATGCTGGTTCCGTGGCTGACGATCTTCCGGGTGAACAGACGACGTTCGACGACACTTCCGTGCCTGATATATACACCGAACCGTCGATCGATCTTCCGGCCTCGATCTTCGACTCTCTGCACTTCAGCGATGAGCAGCGTGAGGAACTGGTCGAGGGAATATCCGCCGCGTTAAACGCTGGCAAACATCTCATCTTCACGGGCCCGCCGGGGACGGGCAAAACGGAACTCGCCCGCCTTCTCTGTTTGTATTTAAATAACGAGTATCCCGAGATTTATACTGGACAGCAACTCACGACTGCGACGGCTGATTGGTCGACGTTCGAAACGGTCGGCGGATACATGCCCGGTGAATCCGACAGCGAGAACCTTTCGTTCGAACCGGGCCAAGTCCTTCGGCGGTTCAAAAAAGACGGATCACAGCGGAACGAACTGCTCGTCATCGACGAAATCAACCGCGCCGATATCGACAAATCGTTCGGCCAACTGTTCACACTTCTCTCGGGCCAATCGGTTCAGTTGCCGTACAGACGTGACGGTGAAGAGATCGAAATCGTCCCGGCGTCCGAGTTCGATGGCTCACTGGCCACCCATCAGTACGTCGTCCCCGAATCATGGCGGATCTTCGCGACGATGAACTCCTACGATAAGACGTCGTTATACGAACTCTCGTACGCGTTTATGCGTCGATTCGCGTTTATCCACGTCGATGCTCCTGAAATCCCGTCCGACTCCGAGGCGAGCCGCGAACTCGTTCGATCGTACGCCGATGTGTGGGGGATCGACGCTGACGATGCGACGCTTCGGGACGTTGGCTCCATCTGGTTCGCGATCAACGCCACCGAGGACGGGCGTAACGTCGGTCCCGCCATTATAAAGGATCTCCTTTCCCACGTCAACGAGCGCGATATCGATCGGCGAGCGGCTCTCTCGGGTGCCGTCGCGAGTTACGTCTTCCCGCAGTTAGAGGGCGTTCCGAACCGGGGACGGATCGTCTCGCGAATCGCATCTACCGACGCGGTCGATCGCGATCGGCTGTATCGACTGGCGGGTGACGTTCTCGGTGTGACCGTCGATGGATAGAGACGAACTCGTTTCCGGGTTGTCTCGGGACATCCTCACGTACGTAATGCACGGATCGTTTCCCGAGCGTCACATCGCGGCGGAACTCAAACCGGACGGCCTTGACGAGCGCTTCGACGATTTCGAAACGCTCGTCCGATTACACTTTATACTTAAACCGGACGTCGTCGAGTTCGTCGAGACGCTTCCCGATCGACTCCGAAGCGTCAAAACCGAAACCGAAACCTCGACGGTCGTTTCCCGCGGAAGCATCGATGGCCGGATCGACTGGCCGTCGACGGTGAAACAGCGAGACTCTACGAATCCGCATAACCGTGCGCTTTTCGTCTGCGACAATCGCTCCGAGAGCTACGATATCGCCGAAAATATCGTGCTGAAACGGCTGCTCGCGTTGATTTATAAGACATTAGAGGACTGCAAAGAGTATCTGCGCGCCGACTACGAGTGGGTGACGGACCGCTGGCGGGAGAATCTCGAACTCGTCGATACCATGCGCCGAACGTTCGAACGGAACGTCCACGTCAAACGGATTCGCGACCCTGAAACGTACGAGCCGACAGGTCGGATGTTTCAACGCGCCGAGGCTGCTCGAACGCCCTTATATACGGAGGCGGCATCGCTTCTTCGCTCCTACCAGCGGAGTCAAGACGCCGATCCCGAAGCGATCGCGGAACTGCTCGAAGAGACGGCGATCACTCCCGACGACGAGGAGACGCTCTTGGAGTTGTACGTTCTGTTCCGCTTCGTCTCCGCGATCGAATCGCTCCGCGAGGACTCGTTCGTCCTCTCGACGATCGCTTCGGATTCACAGGCTGTCGCCCGGATGGTCGACGACGACGCCGAGATAACGCTCTATCACGATAACTCCGCCAGAAACCGAGGTCTGTCTTTCATCCCCGAAAACTTCGAAAAAGACAGGGCTGAGCTAACGAGAAGTGAGATGGTTCAGCGCGAAGCGCACGAAGTGCTTTCCACGTATTTCGAGAACGACGAATTCCGACGGACGACGGGCCGCCCCGACGTGATCGTTCTCGAAATCGATGCCGACGATCGTCAGGAGTACCTCATCACCGAAATCAAAAATTCGACGAACCCACAGACGATTCGATCAGGTATTAAAGAGACGCTCGAATACCTCGCGTTCCTCAGGCAAGGTGACGAGTTCGTCTTCGAAGACGACACGGCGTATTTCGGCTCCGGCTGGAACGGACTGCTCGTCATCCAAGACATTGACGAAACTGAGACGGCATCGCTCGACGAACAGCGATCGATCCGCATCCTACAAGCGTCTGAAGTCGAATCGAAACTCCGGACGGTACTGGAATCGGTCGTGACCTGATCGAGCACTTGTACGGGCTGACCGACGAGGAGATCGAGATCGTCGAACAGACGGTCGGGGAGTAGTTTCACAGACAGAGCGGATACCGGGGCGAGAACCGGCCTCATCGATAGCCACGAAAAACATCTCGCATGGTCCGACAGCCCCGAATGAGCGGGTTCTCCCGCGAAATCGTTAACCTGCTGGAGTGGTATCGTATACCATGCAGCTCGACCCACGCACCGAAGATCAACTCGAACTCCTCTGTGATGTTCGGAACCGTGCTATACGCGACATCCTCGCCGAGGCGGACGGCGCGATCCGCTTGGAGGAGTTGGCGGATCGGCTCGTGGGTCGCGACGTGGATGTCGTCACTTCGGAGACCTACGACGACAGACTCGACAGGACGTCTCTCGAACTTCACCACCATCGGTTACCGGAACTAGCGGAAGTCGATCTGGTCGAATACGATCCCGAGACGAATCTCGTCTCCCCGAAACCACCCGTGGCATCCGAGGTGGAGTGGAGGGACGAGGGGCATTTCGAAACGCTGGTGACACGCCTCGGAGCTATCAGCGAAGAGGGCGACGTAGGGGTGATCGAAGGGCTCGATTCGGCCTTCGAATACGCGCGGAAACTGGCCGACGAAGCCGAGGAGGAACTGTTCACCTTATACGTCACCGCCGACCTCCTCGAAGACGAGTGCGTCCGTCACGGCGAACGCGCGCTCGACCGCGGGGTGAACATCTCGATCGGATCGCAGAACGAGACGGTCCGTGAACTCTGTCGAGAGGGACTCCCGGAAGCCGCGGTGTGGGAGCCCCAGCTCGATTGGCTCAATACGCCGACCTATCCGCGAGTGGGACGGCTCATTCTCATGGATCGCCGAAAGGTCATGCTCTCGGTCCTCGAGGAACCGCCGTCCGAAGGTGCGGCCCCGGGGGAGACCGCGCTCGTGGGAACCGGGGAGGAGAATCCCCTCGTCGTTCTCGTGCGCGAACTGCTCGGACCGCGGCTCGACCATCTCGATTACCAGAGCGAGGAGTTCCGAGGTAAACTCCACTCGTACCAATGACCGACAAAAACACCGACGGCGAGGCGGAGACCGACCCCACGACACGGCGTGAGACCATCGTCTGCGAGATCGGCGAGGACGACCGACCCAGTGAAGTCGTCGTCCGCGCTGTCGCGACGCTGACCGATACGGAGATCCTCGATCTGGACCCGTTGTACGATACGATCGATCCCGAGCACGTGAACGAACTGATCGACGGCCGAAGCGAGAGCGCCATCGAAGACAGCTCGATCTCGTTCCGCTACAACGGGTGTCTGGTGACCGTGACCCGAAGCGACGTTCACGTCCGAGCGGAGGCCGACTGAGAGAGCCATCGGATCGAAACCGACGCGACGGCGTCATCCTCCCCGTGTTATGTCGCGTTTCGACGCGTCCTCGTCAGAGAGACGCGCCGGCGGACAACAAGAGAACGCCGTCACGGTGGCCGCACCACGCAGGGGTGGTCGTCGGCCGACGTCGCGAGGTGGGCGCTGAGGGGTATCTTCATGCGACGGAGCGCGGGGGGAGGCGGAGATCGAGACGACCGATCGGTTGATCGACGGGATCATCGTTGTACGGATCGACCGAAGAGGGGATCGTGGAGGGGCAGTTAAGAGGCAGCACACGGCAGTCAGATATCTTCTATCGCACACTTCTGCCCCGCGTTTAAATACCACAGGACACAAGTAGTACCTATGACCGAAATCGTCCGCGACCCGGACCACA
>CAYQWI010000124.1:0-5893 GCA_964421165.1 uncultured Natronomonas sp. | reverse complement strand
ATCTCCGCTCGAACTTCAACCTCGAAGGGATGGGAGTCGTGTTGATGTGGGTCGGGATCGCGACACCGCTCGGGTGGATGCTCGGCATTCTAGTCACGCTCGCTGACCTGATCCGCCCCCGATCGGAGCCGAGTGAATCGGCCGCGAGCGCGGCCGACGACTAGATCGGTAATCGTTGCTACACTTTTCACTCGAACTGCGGGAGAACGTACGTTTCCAGGCCCCCTATGTGGGAGATATCGACCCGAGTGCCTGGTTCGACGATCCCCTCGCGACGGCCGTCGACGAGTAACTCCACCGGGGTCTCGTCGCGTTCGACGGAACACGACACCGAATCGATCGGTACCACCCATCGGTCGGCGGCCATCGCGAACGGGGCGATCGGAACGACCGAGACGACATCCGTTCTCGATTCGACGATCGGGCCGCCGGCCGCACGGTTGTACCCGTGGCTGCCGGCCGGGGTCGAGACGACGACGCCGTCGGCGCGAAACCGAGAGACGAGATCGTCGTCGGTGTGGACGGAAAACTCCGATATCCGGGCGGGTTCAGCAGCCATGAGTGCGATATCGAAGAGTGCGGGGATCGGATCGAACGCGCCGCTCGCTTCGACGATCGAGTGTCGATCCGTCTCCGGATCGCTCCCGAGCACGTATTCGAGCGCCGCCTCGACAGATCCGAACGGGACAGACGCGAATCCACCGTCGACGGCGACCGGCAGGACCGGAGCGTCGATTCGAGCGCGCGCCAGATCGACGATCGCCTCTTCGCCCGCCCCGACGACGAGCGGCACCGACTCGAAAGGGGGTGTGCCGATCGTAATCGCTTCGCAGCCGAGGGCCTCGACGGGGCCGACCAGCCGTTCGTCACCGACGACACCGACGCGCTGTCCGCTCATTACTGGGGGGACGAACTGGGGGGTGAAAAGTCCCCCGTCAATCGATCGGCTCGTGGGGACGGGAACGGAACACGGGAGAGTTTTTATCCCGTCACCGCAAGCGTCGACACATGCACAGCGTACTCGAGGAGTGGCGGTCGGTGGTCGATGAGACCATCGAGACGCTGCTACCCCGAACGGTCGACGACGCCTACCTCACGGACTTCTTCGGCGAGGCGACATACGCGTACGACCCAGACTCGCTCCAGCGGGCGCTGTCGGATCCGGTGTGGGACCTCCTCGACCGCGGTGGCAAGCGCTGGCGCGCAGTACTGTTTTTGGTCTTCGTTGATGCGTTCGGCGACGATCCGAACTCGTATCTCGAATACGCGGTCATTCCCGAGATACTCCACAACGGAACGATCATCGTCGACGACGTCGAGGACGACGCGACACACCGTCGCGGACGTCCGGCGCTACATCACGAGCACGGGGTGGATATCGCGCTCAACGCCGGCAACGCGTTGTATTTTCTACCGCTGAAAATCATCACGCGCAATCCGGGCGATCTCTCCGCGCAGACGCGACTCGACGTCTACGAGATGTTGACTCACGAGCTCAACCGAACGCATCTCGGACAGGGGATGGACATCCACTGGCACAACGAAAAGGAGATCCACATGTCGGAGGCGGAGTATCTGGAAATGTGCGCCTGCAAGACCGGCTGTCTCGGCCGAATCGTCGCCCGGCTGGCCGCGATCGTCACGAACAACAGCGAGGCCGAATCGGCAGTCGCGAACTACGCGGAGTCGATGGCGGTCGCCTTCCAGATCGCCGATGATGTCCTCGATATCGAGAACGCGCTCGAAGAAGGCGGCGAGTTCGGCAAGGGGTTCGGCAACGATATTCGCGAAGGGAAAAAGACGCTTCTTGCGATACACGCGGTCGAGAACGCATCCCCTGAGGACGCCGCCCGACTCGAAGAGATCCTGTGGGCCGACGAGAACACCGACGAGGAGATCGTGGAAGCGATCGAGATCATCGAAACAGCAGGGAGCATCGAATACGCCAACAGCGTCGCGGCTGACCTCTCGGAGGAGTCGAAAGCCCACCTCGAGGGGCTCGGATTACGGCCGGAGCCGAAAGCGAAACTCGAAGCGTTCGCCGAGTTCGTCGTCAGCCGACAGAAATAATCGGCCTACTCGCCGAGCACGCTCGTCGCGTCGAAACCGAGTTCCTCGACGCCGTCGACGATCGCGTCTTGGTCCGCGTCGGCTTCGTAATAAAAGACGACGTCGTAGGTGTTCTCGCGCATCAGCTGTTGGCACTCCCAGACGAACTCGTCGTCGTCGAGGGTAAGGCCCTGATGTTGGTTGACGCCGAACCGCTCGTCGTCCGTGCCCGAGTACACGTACGTCTCGGTCGGTTCGATCCCGGCCGCCTCAGCGATGATCTCGCCGATATCGATCGTCGCCTGATGGAGCGTCGGTTCCTCGTCGGTCGTGAGATCCGTGTCGACGATGACACCGTTGAGCCGTATCTCGCCGGGTTCCAACAGTGACTTCGTTCGTTTATAAAGGTCGTCGTCGATAGCTTCGCCCATACCGAAGGCATCGCTATCGAGGGTAATACAGGTCACGGTCCGCAACGCAAATTCCGAACCGCACCGCGATCGAGACTCAATACTGTGTGCGCTATCAGTCCGTTCGGTTACAGCCGCTGGACGTTCTTCGCGCGTGGGCCTTTATCGGCCTGTTCGATGTCGAATTCGACCTCTTGGCCTTCTTCGAGATCCGGGCCGCCGACGTCTTCCATGTGGAAGAACACGTCCTCGTCGGAGTCGTCGGATTCGATAAAGCCGTAACCGCCCGTATCGTTGAAGAAAGCAACTTCGCCTTTCGCCATTGCATGTGTATCAAAAACGGTATCGTATAAAAACGCTACGACCAGTGTATCCGGGGATCGAGGGCCCGTCTTCGATGCGGGACGAATATTACACTCGCGGCCCGTACGGTCGAACAGGACAGATGGTCTCTCAGCGCGCTACCGACGTGACGCCGTTCATCGCGATGGACGTTCTCGAACGGGCGAACGAGCTCGAGGACGTGATACACCTCGAAGTCGGCGAGCCGGATTTCGAGCCGCCGGAACGGGTTTTCGAAGCCGCGATCGAGTCGCTCCGAGCGGGAAACACCGACTACACCGCCGCCAGAGGCAAAGCCGAACTCCGACGCGCCATCGCCGCCCACTACGACCGCGAGTACGGCGTGGACGTCGATCCCGATCGCATCGTCGTGACGCCCGGCACGTCGCCCGGCCTGTTGCTCACGCTGGCGGCGCTCGTCGATCCGGGCGAGGAGGTCGTCCTGACGGATCCACACTACGCCTGCTATCCGAACTTCGTGCGGACGGTCGGGGGGCGCGTCGAGACGATCCCGCTGCGGGCGGAAGAGGGGTTCAGACCGCGCGTCGCCGCGTTCGAGGAGGCGATCACCGACTCGACGGAAGCGCTGTTGCTCAACTCGCCCGCGAACCCGACCGGTGCCGTGCTGGACGGTGACACGCTCGCGGAGTTGACGGCGATCGCGAGGGCCGCCGACGCGTCGCTCGTCGTCGACGAAGTGTATCACGGGCTCTCTTACGACGCCGAAGAGCACACCGCCTTAGAGTACACCGACGACGCGTTCGTGTTGAACGGGTTCTCGAAGCGCTTTGCGATGACGGGGTGGCGGCTCGGTTGGATCATCGTCCCGCCGGCGTACGTCGACGCGGTGAACCGGCTGGCGCAGAACCTGTTCATCTGCGCGCCGAACTTCGTTCAGGACGCCGGCGTCGCCGCGCTGGAGACGCCGCCGGGTCGGTTGGCGGAGATCCGCGAGACCTATCGCGAGCGACGTGATCTGCTGGTCGAGGCCGTCGCCGAGTGGGGGCTCGATCTCGGCTACACGCCGCAAGGCGCCTACTACCTGCTCGTCGACGTGAGTGAGCTTCCGGGCGACGCGCTCGAGATCGCCGACGTGTTCCTCGAGGAAGCCGGCGTCGCGGTCACGCCCGGCGTCGATTTCGGCGAGGAAGCGGCCGACTACCTCCGGATTTCGTACGCGAACGACATCGAGGCGATCGAGGAAGCGATTCGTCGGATCGACGCGCTGCTCGGAACCGAGACGCTACGTTGAACGACCGCACGGCTCCCCGAGCGTCCTCTCTCCACGGATCGACAACGGAGATCGCTTCGCATCTCGATTTCATAGCCGCGAGCCGATTCCCTCGCGCCGAAGTAATATATACTGTCGGACGATAGTACAAACCAATTTACCGATAGTGATGACACAGGTAACCTTATCCAACAGTCAAAAGCAGCTGTTGACGACGTTGGTCAACGAGTACGAGGAGACGGGCTCGCCAGTGAAAGCCGAACGGATCGCGGGGATGATGGAGCGCGACACGGGGACGATCAGAAACAAGATGCAGGGGTTGAAATCCATCGGAGTCGTGAGAGGGGTTCCGGGGCCGGCGGGTGGCTACGAGCCGACGGAGACCGCCTTTGATGTCTTGGGCCGGTCCGACGTCGAAGACCCCGCGACTGTGTTCTTATCACAGGAGTTCGACCGAGTCCCCGTCACTGTCGACCGGATCACCTTTCCAAACGTGTTGCACGGCGAATCCGGGACCGCACACATCCACTTTCGACAGTCGGTCTCGCAAATCGAGATCGGCGATTCGATCGCCATCGGTCCGACGCCGAAGACCAAACTCGTCGTCGGCGGCGAGGTCAAAGCGATCAACGAAGTCGGCGATCAAGTGCTCATCGACGTTCTGCTCGTGGAAGCGCCGGTTGGTGAAACAGAGGACAAAGCGTCGGCGGATGAAACGGAAGACGAATCGTCGGCGGTCGGAGACGAGTAGCCTCCCGAAACACATTTTCGATCACTCTTCGAACCGCTTCGACAGTGTCACTCCAGCGGAAACAACTGCGTATTCTGCCCCGAGGACAGTGAGCCGTCTCACTCGACTGTTCGGGGATAACGCCGTCGTCGTGGGGGCGGTCGTTCTCAGTACGTTTTTCATCGGATTCGGCGGTGGCGTGATATTCCCGATCCTGCCGAATCTGGGCGCGATACTGGGTATTTCACCGTTTATGGTCGGAATCATTCTGAGCGCGAACCGGTTCACCCGACTTGTCGCGAACGCGCCCGCGGGATCGCTCGTCGATCGGATCGGAACGCGAACCCCGTTCGTCGTCGGGATGGCGATACAGTCGGTCGGAACCGCGGGGTACGTCGTGGCGTTCTTGCTTCCGTTCCCGACGGCGTGGTTTCTCGGCGCGCGCGTGCTGTGGGGCGTCGGCAGCGCGTTCGTGTTCGGGACGGCGCTCACGATCGCGGCCGACGTGAGCGCGGACGACTCCCGGGGCGCGAACATGGGCGTGATCAGAGGTGGCCTCCTGTTCGGGTTCCCGACGGGCGTCGTGTTGGGCGGGCTCGTCAGCGAGTTCTACGGGAACGTCGCCGCGTTCTCGCTGGCGACCGGGTTCGCGGTGATTGCGACGATCGTCGCGTACTACTCGATCCCGGAGACGCACGTCGAGGGGGACGCACATCGCTCCGTCAAGCCGTGGGACGTCGATACGAGCCTGCCGGCGCTGACCGTCGGCACCGTGAACTTCGCCGTGTTCTTCGTCTATCTCGGCGCGCTCTTTGCGACGCTCGTCGTCTTCCTCCGGGAACACGACCTCGGCGTGTTCGGGTTCGGCCCGCAGGGAAGCTCGGGGATTTTCATGGCGATCACCGTCATCGCTGCCGGCGTGTTCATGTTTCTCGGCGGTGCGATCAGCGATCGGCGAAGCTCCCGGATTCCGACGCTTCTGATATTTTTACTGCTGACTGGCGTCGGGTTCGCACTGCTCGCGTTCGCCGATTCGATCGCCACGCTCGTCGTCGCTTGCGTCTTTATCGGAACCGGACAGGGCGGGACGAGCGGGCCGTTGATGGCGTTGCTAGCTGATCTGACGCCCGG
>CAYQWI010000123.1:0-5956 GCA_964421165.1 uncultured Natronomonas sp. | reverse complement strand
CGGCGAGATCCTCACCGTCGACGACGGGTTCATCGCGGCGGCGTTCGACGAGTAGTTCATACGGATCGTGTAACGATGTACCGGCGAGCGCTTGCCCCGGCCGCAGCGCTCACCGATAAAGGACGACACCGGTTCGTATCACGCCAGCCGCGATTCGGCCCACTCCACGTCGTCGGGCGTGTCGATACTCTCGAAACTATCGAGAGATCCGTGTTCGAGGAGTTCCTCGCGATCGATAACGGCGCGGTCGAGTGACGACAGCGGCTCGATGATCCGTGGATTCTCCTTTTCGAGCGCCCGGCGGCACGCGTCGACCATCGGCGCCGTTTTATAAACCGAATGGAGCGGCTCGAACCAATCACTCGGCCGCGGAACGGCGGCGTCGTGGCCCCTCGCACGCTCGAAGAGATACGAAACGAGGGCCGGATCTAAAAAGGGCATGTCGGTGGCGACGACGGCCGCGTACCCGGCGTCGGTCGCTTCGAGTCCCGTTTTAATACCGGCGACGGGACCGCGATCAGGCGTCTCGTCGATCGCGAACCGCGGTTCGAGTCCGTCCAACGCGTCATCGATCGCCTCGCGTTGATCGGTCCGGCAGTTGATCACCAGTTCGTCGGTCGCTTGTAACAGGCGTTCGGCGACACGCCGTATAAGTGGCACACCGGCGATTTCGACGACCGTCTTTTCGGTTCCGCCCATCCGAACGGATCGTCCGCCGGCGACGATAACGCCGCTCCGTGCGTCCATACGTGGTATCTCACCCGATCGCTTATAAGAGAGTCGTCGATCGATCGCCGAAACGGCGGTCGTCAATCAGATTCCTTGAGCACGCTTAAGACGAACGCGCCGCTTTGCTCACCCATGCAACCACGGGATCTGTCGGATCACGTCGCCTACGAGGCCGGACGGGGGGTCGAAGAGGTCGCTCGCGAGTTGGGGCTCGATCCCGACGACCTCGTGAAGCTCTCCTCGAACGAGAACGCGTTCGGCCCGTCCCCGAAGGCGATCGAGGCGATCGAAGCGTATGCGCCGTCGGTGCACACCTACCCGAAATCCTCCGCGTTCGATCTCAGAGAGGATATCGCGTCGAAGCTCGCGGTCGATCCCGGTCAGGTGTGGCTCGCCAACGGGGGCGACGGGGCCTTAGATTACCTCTCCAGAGCGATGTTACGCCCGGGCGATGAGATTCTCGTCCCGACGCCGGGCTTTGCCTATTACGCGATGAGCGCCCGATACCACCACGGTTCCGTCGCCGAGTATCTGATCCGGAAATCCGACGACTTCGAACAGTCCGCAGAGATGGTCATAGACCACTACGACGGCGAGCGGATCGTCTATCTCACCAGTCCGCACAACCCGACGGGCAGCGAAATCTCGATTTCCGACATCGAAGCGATCGCCGACGGCACCGATGAGGAGACGCTTGTCGTCGTCGACGAGGCGTACGCCGAGTTCTCCGAGACACCCTCAGCGGTCGGTCTCGTAGAAGAACGCGACGACGTGGCGATCTTGCGGTCGTTCTCGAAGGCCTACGGGCTGGCCGGTGTCCGACTCGGATACGCCGTCGTTCCGTCGGCGTGGGCCGACGCGTATGCGCGAGTCAACACGCCGTTTGCCGCCTCCGAGATCGCCTGTCGGGCCGGCCTCGCGGCGCTCGAAGACGACGACCACATCGAGAAGACGGTGGAAGCTGCGACCTGGGCGCGCGAGTACATCTACGAACAGCTCGAGTGCCCGACGTGGGAAAGCGCCGGTAACTTCGTCCTCTGTGAAGTCGGCGATGGGAGCGAGATCACGGCGGCCGCCCAGCGCGAGGGAATCATCGTGCGCGATACGACGTCGTTCGGCCTTCCGGAGTGTATTCGGATCACCTGCGGGACGCGTTCGGAGACGAAACGCGCCGTGGAGGTGCTCAACGGACTCGTATGAGAGTCGCGATCACGGGAACGCCGGGCGTCGGGAAGACGACCGCGACAGAGCTCGTCGAGACCGACCTCGACGTCGTCCATCTGAACGAGCTCGTTCGCGAGGAGGAGCTGACGGAAGGAACCGACGAGAACCGCGGGAGTCTCGTCGTCGACCTCGAGGCGGTCGCCGATCGGCTCGCGGATAGCGACGACGTGCTCGTCGAATCCCACCTCTCACATCATCTCGACGTCGACCGGGTGATCGTCCTGCGCTGTCGTCCCGAATCGCTCGAAGCGCGGCTGCTCGAACGGGGCGAAACCGAAGCGAAAGCGAGGGAAAACGCTGAAGCGGAGGCGCTCGACGTGATCCTCTCGAAAGCCGTCGATCGGTATGGATTCGACGCGGTGTACGAAGTGGATACGACCGACCGCTCGCCCGTCGAGGTCGCCGCCGAGATCGAGGCGATTCTCCGCGGCGACCGCGAACCGTCGGCCGGCGAACTCGACTTTACGGGGTATCTATGACGCTCGATAAACTCCGGCCGCTGGCCGAGCGAGTCCTCGATCCGTTCGTCTCGACCGCCGACCGGATCGGGCTGACGCCGAACGGGATCAGCGTGCTCGCGTTCGGGTTCGCGGTCCTCGCTGGACTCGCCTACACCGCTGCCGGCGTCGAACTCGCCGGCATCGAACCCTCTCCGACGCTGTACGTCGTCGGCGCGCTGTTCGTCTTTTTGAACGGGTGGATGGACCTCCTCGACGGCGCGTTGGCCCGGCGGCAAGGGACCGACTCGCGGGCCGGGGATCTGTTGGATCACGTCCTGGATCGGTACGCGGACATCGTCATCATCGCCGGACTCGCCGCCGGGACGGAGCTGTACGTCATCGGCTTCCTCGCGGTCACGGGCGTGTTGATGACTTCGTATCTGGGAACGCAAGCGCAGGCAGTCGGGCTCGACCGCGTTTACGGCGGACTGGTCGGACGGGCGGACCGGCTCGCGATTATCGGCGTCGTGACCGCGGTCGCCGCGGTCGTTACCGCACCGGTCGCCGGATTTACGCTCGCCGGCTGGTTGCTCGTCTTTCTCGCCGCTGTCGGGCACTTAACGGCGCTGCAGCGATTCTACTATTCGATGGGCGCGCTCGACTGAGCGGCGTTTTTCGTTTCCCGTGCGACGAAAGAGGCGGAAAACCCTTTTGTACCGACGCGGTAAGGCCACGTATGGTCCAGTGTGAGATGTGCGGCACCGAAACGGGGTCGCCGAAGACGGTCAAGATCGAAGGGGCCGAACTCGAAGTGTGTGACGACTGCGCCGAGTTCGGCACGGAGATCAAAACCCAAGAGACGTCCTCGACGTCGACCAAGTACTCGACCTCCTCGTCGTCGGGAACGTCCTCCTCGTCTACGTCCTCCGCTGGTGGGTCGTCGTCGTCCGGCGGCGGTCGCCGGCGGGATATGTTCGACGAGATGGACGAAGTCGTCCAAGATTACGACGACCGCATTCGGGACGCCCGCGAATCGAAGGGATTGACCCAAGAAGAACTCGCAAAACAGCTCAACGAGAAGGCGAGCCTCATCAGAAAGCTGGAGCGCGGCGACGTCCTCCCGAGCGATTCGATTCAGCGAAAGCTCGAACGAAAGCTCGGAATCGATCTCTCTATGGGTGGTTCCGACGACGACGCCGAGTGGTCCGGTGGGTCGTCGACCGGCGGGACGACGCTCGGCGACGTCGTCAAGCGGAAAGACTAGTCAGGCTTCGGCGCCCGTACCGTGAGAACGGGACAGCTCGCGGTCCGAACGACCTTTTCCGTGACGCTTCCGAGGAGATAGCGGTCGATCCCGCGCCGCCCGTGCGTCCCCATCACGACGAGATCGATGTCCCGGTCGTCGATATACTCGAGGATCTGTCGGTACGGAGAGCCGCCGGCGATGGACGCTTGCACCGACTCGACTCCGGCTTTATTCGCCCGCTCTCGGGCGTCTTCGAGAACGGTTTCGCCCTGCTTTTCGAGCGCGTCGAGCACGTCGGGAGCCCCGGCTTCGAGCACCGGAAGCGTCTCCTCGATGACGTACAGAACCTCCAGCGTCGCGTCGTAGGCCACCGCGTGCTCGATGGCGTGTTCGAGGGCGGCCTCGGCACCGTCGCTTCCGTCGGTCGGGAACAGGATTCGGTCGTACATAGAGTCGCATACGACCCACTCGAACGTTAGCGTTGCTCACGAATCCGGCTCGAACAGTACGTCGTCGGTGTCGGGATTCACGACGACTGTTTCGGTCCCATCGACCGGCGTGTCGAGTTTCACGGCCAAAAGGGGCGCCCCCGTCTTCGGCGCGTAGGTGTACCGTTCGACCGTCCCGATCCGTGGCTCACCGGCGACCGAGACCCACACGCGGCGTCCGTTCATGGAAGGAGTTCTGCCGCATCGTTGGTGTATGCGTCGGTCGAAAGTTACTCCGCGTATCCGCGCTCGAAACGGACCGGATCCTTTTGCGATCGTATGGAGTACTTCACCCCATGGCTACGGAGTCGGCGACCCGCGACGGATCGACGCGCCGACTACCGTCGGTTCGGCGGATCTGCCGGTCGATACTCGTCGCGCTCGTTTCGGCCCCCGGTCGAAGCACGGCGACGTTACTTGTCGCCGGACCGTACCTGTGGTTAGGGTATTACATCGTCGGAACCGTCGCCGGACGCCACAGCGATGTCATCGTCGGCGGCGACTGGCTGACGCTCATGTTTACGTCCTACGCGCTGTTTTCCTCGCTCGCGCTCGCACACCGAATTCTTCGGATCGGATTGACGGAGCTAACGACCGAGTATCTCCTCGATAGTCTCGCGTTGACGTGGCTGACGGCGTTTTACTTCGTGTGGATGCTGGCCAGAGAGCCGGTCTCGACGACGACGGCGGTTTCGGAGCTGTACGAGCCCGTCATCTCCGGCGATCCCACCGCCGTTCTGTGGGCTGGGACGATCGTCGTCGTGGCGGCGATCGCGTCCGGCATCGTCCTCTTTCCCCGAGATGACAGCCGACCGTTCAAAAACGAGTTTCGGACGGCGCTCGTGACGTTTCCGATCGTCGTCACAGCGCTCGTGTTGCTCGCTCGGCCGGGCGGTGACTCGATCCTGTGGCCGCTCGTTATCGGCGTCTTCGCCGGCACGGTCGTGAGCGGTATCGCACGAATCCACGTGATTTCCAGCGTGTTCGCGAAAGGGCTTTTCGCCGTTCTCTCGTTTTTCGTCTGGACGATCGGAGCCACCGCGTGGATGCTCATCTATCGACAGCCGCCACCAACGGATCACGTCGTTCTCGCACACGTCGGATGGGGTGTGGATCGAGGCGACGAACGTGGTGATCGCGGTGGGTGACTCGTTCGACGTACACGAGTTGCGTCATCGACTCAAACAGCTCTCTGACGGCGGCGATTCGTCGCTTTTCGAAAACCGAGACGGCGTCGACTGTCCGGTCTGTGGCGGATCGTTCGATCGGGTGTTCGTGACTCGCCGACGCGCGGTTTCGTTTCCGGAGCACGACGGATCACGGTTCTGTCTCCTTCGCGACGAGGAGTCGACGTATCTGTTTCGACACTGATCGGGAGCTGAAGCGTTCGCGGAAATC
Source organism: uncultured Natronomonas sp. (assembly GCA_964421165.1). GTDB lineage: Archaea > Halobacteriota > Halobacteria > Halobacteriales > Haloarculaceae > Natronomonas. The sequence goes on along the minus strand of CAYQWI010000123.1, from coordinate 431 downwards.
GCGAATTTCCGATTCGTTCAGTCGCGGACGTTCCGATTTCCGAACGATCCCGAGACGTTCGGCCCGTTTTCTCTACCGGTTCGGCGTCGGTAACCCTTCGGCACGCGTGAGCGACTCGTTTCCCGATTTCTCCACCGACACGAGCGATGAAACGCCCCAAACCTAATTAGTTAATATAGTCCTACCGGGAGACAACGGGGTCGGTCTCCGATCGTCGGACACACCGCAGTAGGACTGTCGTTTCCGAAATCAACGGCACGACACCGACGACCGACCCGAACTACGAGGAATCCACAATGATCGACAACCTACTTGGCGGCAACGATGACTCGGAGCCCGAAACGGACTCCGGCGACGACGATATGGGCGGCGGCCTGTTCGACGAAAGCGAGGGAGGAGACGATCTGATGGGGAGTGGCGACGATCTGATG
>CAYQWI010000122.1:0-5959 GCA_964421165.1 uncultured Natronomonas sp. | reverse complement strand
CCTCCTGGTACATACGCGGGAAGCAAAACCGGACCTTCGTTTTCAAGTGTGTTCAGCCACGCGTACAGTCCCTGTTTCGCCTCGCTGTACAGCTTTCTGTCTCCCGGTGGGACCCATTCGTCGTCGTCGATCCATGCCGGTCGTTCGGACGATTCATCGAGCAGCCAGCGGAGCCGGAAACGCGGAATTTCGGTTGCTGGACCGTTACTCATGGAAAGTGTGTCCCGACGAGAATTCGGCTGGAACAATCGACCACGTCCGGTTCGTTACGTCCACTCGGGTCAGCCCCAACCGTACGGGGCGTTCGAGAAGCTCTCCGCCGTCGTGGAGTAGAACCTCTTTAGCCGGGACGAGCGCGTCCACGACGTGGCTATCGATGGCCCCGGCACCATCTGTGACGAGCGTGGTTAATTCCGAAAATTCCGCGCTGGAGCGCGAACGGTCACTCATACCACGGCAGGCTGATCGCAGCCGGCTTTGTAATGGGGCTATTACCATCGAGACGAGATCTTCGGGATCCGTACGCGCGGGGATATACGGTCAATTACGCCGGTTACCGCCATTGATCGATCTAGACGAAGTAGTCATATCATAACAAAGCTCGTCTGTTTGTGACTACGGCGCATGTTGTACGCGTGGTCCCCGATCACGAAACGGCTGCTCGCGGCGTGGGATGTGCGCGCGAAGACGCCCGCTGAGGTAACTGTGTCCCAATACGACGAGATACCGATCGAGCGATTCGCCGATCTCTACGAGAGGGCGATTCCCGATGGGATTCACGCGCTACGCGACGAGCGGTTCTACGGCTGGCGTTTCGATCGCCCCGACTGGTCCTATACTGCCTATACGGCCTCTGAGTCCGGTGAAACGACTGCGGGGGCGATCGTCGGAATCGGAGACCGGAACGGCGCCGAGACCGTAGCGCTGACCGAGACGGTTCCCCTCGCCGGCGGCGAGAATCGAAATCGAGGGATCCGATCGATACTCGATCGGGTCGTCTCCCGACACGACGACGTTGACACGATCGTCGCGAGGCGGGGAGCGATCCCTCAGTCGATACTCCGCGAGTACGGATTTCTCCCCGACGATCGGTTGCCACTATCGGCGGTTTCGACGCCGACGAAACTGATCACGCGGATCTTCGATGGAACCGACGATCCGCCGTGGACACTCGAAGGACGCGATCTTCGGATCCTCGAAAACTGGTCGCTTTCGCTCGCCGAACAGAACTCATTTTGAATGTCCCCCGTGAGGAAAGCGCCTGTCGGCCCGGTATGACAAAATTACTGCAGCAACCGCTCCACAAGCGGGACGCTGAACGGCGTTATCCGCTGTATAGTAAAATAAACTTACACCGAGAGGACGAGCATGCCCAAGACCGTAGTCGTCGGCCTCGACGGTGCGACGCTCGATCTGATCCGACCGTGGGTTACCCAAGGTGAGCTCCCCGCCGTTCGTCGAATCTTAGACCAAGGGGTGTACGGCGATCTCGAATCGGTGTTACCGCCCGTAACGTCGCCCAATTGGAAGGCGTACTCGACCGGGAAAAACCCCGGAAAGCTCGGCGTATTCTGGTGGCAAAACGTCGACGTGGAGAACCGCCGCGTCTATCTCCCACAGGAGCGCTACCACGAACACACCGAATACTGGGAGATCCTGGCCGAACGCGAACGGGTCGGCGTCGTGAACGTCCCCACGACGTATCCGCCGAAGGCGGACGTCGACGTGTTGATCTCCGGTCCACCCGACGGCCGCAACCAGGACTACACCGCCCCTCCGGAGCTACAAGAGCGGCTGGAACGCGAGTTCGATTACCGGGTAACGAAGCGCGGGATGTTACACGACGGTGATGCCGAGGCCTACGAGGAAGTGCTTGACCTGATCGACCTCCGATTTCGGGTCGCAAAGCAGCTCGTCGACGATTACGATCTCTCCTTTCTACACGTGACGACGTTTTATCTGAACTCCTTGCATCATCACCTGTGGGACGGCGAGTACACGAAACGCGGCTGGAAGATCGTCGACGATCACCTCGCGGAGTTCCTCGACGCCGGTCACGATCTCGTGTTGATGAGCGATCACGGACACGCGCCGATCGAAGTGGTGTTCAATGTCAACGTCTGGCTGGAGGAAAACGGATATTTAACGTACGACAGCACGGTCGCAGACACGCTTCATACGGCCGGCATTAACGCGGATCGACTGAAACGAATCCTCGTCCAGGCCGATCGTCTCGTTCCGATCGACGACGTCCGCGGACGGGCCGAGGCGTTGGCCCCGCAGTGGCTGTTGAATCGATTACCGGACGAGGACGGCGAACTCGGCGGCAGCAAACACGAGATAGTCGACTGGGACGAGACCGACGCGATCGCGAGCGCTCAGGGTCCGGTGTACCTGACGATGGGGCGGGGGGATCCCCGATACGAACAGCTCCGGGAGGAGTTGATAGACGCGTTCGAAACGCTCACTGGCCCCGACGGACGGCCCATCGCGAACGCCGTGTGTCGTTCCGAAGACGAGTATTCCGGAGCGTACCTCGACGAAGGGCCCGATATCGTCATCGACAAGGCAAAGCACGTCAACATCCGCGAAGGATTGGGTGCGAGCGATGTCTTCCCCGAAAGCGATCCGAGCTGGAGCGGCGTAAACAAACGCGAAGGGTTGTTCGCCGCGATCGGCCCGTCGTTTCGGTCGGGGACGATAGATGGCCTTTCGATTTTGGACCTCGCTCCGACGCTGCTTCACCTTCACGAGCGATCGATCCCCGCCGATATGGACGGACAGGTCCGCCGATCGGTGTTCGCTCCCGACTCCCATCCCGCGGAGACGGACGTTCAATACGCCGGCGCCGACGACTAGCCGTCCCTGTGCTGTGCCGCCGACGTGGTTTCGAAATCGGGCTCCTTTCGCTGGCTCACGTCTTGCATCGTCTCGACTCGTATCTCGCCGGCGTCTCGTTTGCGGGCGACCGCAGCGAGCACGCGTCGAAGCCGCACCGTCTCGGCTTCGGTGACGAGATTGTTCGGATGGAGCCAGATGTGAAAGATCCGGTCCGTGCCGGCCACAGCGTCGACGCCCCGCCGAACGGCGCGAACGATCGGGTCGTCCCACACCCGTTCGAACGCCCGTCTGGAACGACCTTCGAAGCCGTATAGAAACATCGACGCCGGGATGTTGACGAGTCCGTACTCATCGAGCTGCGGTCTCACCAGCGGCGGCTGTCCGATAGTCGCCCGCGTCACTTTGTGAATGGTGCCATCGGCGGGCGAGACACCGCGATAACACGTGAATCCCCACTCGGCGAGGACGTCTCTGTGACCGACGTTGTTCCGGGGGAACACGACGGAGCTCATCGACGGTGTCGGAGATCGAGTCGCGGCGGCTTCCAGGGACGCCACGAGTTCTTCGCGTGCGATCTCCGTCGTCGTCGAGGGGTCACCGAACTCGACGTGGGAGAACGTGTGGCAACCGATCTCGTGTTCGGCCTCGGCAGCGGCGATTCGATCGATTAGATCCGGTCCGTATCGGAGGTCAGGACGCTGTGCCCACTCGGTTCGTTCCCGTTCGAACCAGCCCTCCGGCGTGGGGTGTAACGAGTGGATGCCGTCGCAACTATCTAAAAACAGATGCCCGACGACCGCCCACGTCGCCGGGATCTCGTACTCATCGAGGAGCTCAACGAGCGTGGTCCAACCCTCCCGTCCGGCTTCGACTCGCTCCGCTGGCGGAGTCTCCAGATCGTGAAACTTCCAGCCGAGTCCGGCGTCGATAGAGAGAACTACGGTCCCCACGCTCGCTCGCCTCCGGGCCGCCATCTTCGATCCGTCTCCGACGCGTACGATCTCCGCTGTTGTTCCGGTGTATCTGAGACTTGCATCGCCCGAACGTTCGTCCTCTACGGCTTTTGTTATAAGTCGCCAACTCCGGCGAACGGAGCCATTTCGACGTTTTTAAACGAAGACGTGTCAGCGTCGCACGATCGTCTACGTACCGGTCGGACGGTGGCCGAAATCATCGGTTATCCGACTCCTTATATCTGGGAATGAATCGCATAACAAAGCGTTCCCGATGGCTGATTCCGGCCACGACTTGCCCCACGATGGGCGGAGACTGAACGTATGATAACAACTTCACTCAGCACGGACCGTTCGTTCGAATCGGTACGGTCTTTTCGAAACGGTGAGATCGAATGAGCGAACAGTTCGAAGACGATCCACGTCTCGGTGTCGGAGCCGACGCGAACATCGACGACGAAACGATGATCGTTCCCGAGAGAGCCGACGACGAGTCGACGCGGATCGGCGACCGACCGCGAATCCGGTCGGGATCGATCGTGTACGCTGACGTCGAGATCGGCGACGATTTTACGACCGGTCACGACGCGGTTATCCGGGAAGGGACCGAGATCGGCGACGAAGTGCTGATCGGCACGAAGACCGTCATCGACGGCTCGACGACGATCGGCGACCGATGCAGCCTCCAAACGGGCGTGTACGTCCCCGCCGAAACCACGATCGGCGACGACGTGTTCCTCGGCCCGAACGCGGTGTTGACGAACGATCCGTATCCCGTCCGCACCGACACGGAACTGTCCGGGCCGACGCTCGAAGACGACGTTTCGATCGGCGCAAACGCGACTATACTTCCGGATGTCACCGTCGGAGAGGGCGCGTTCGTCGCTGCCGGAGCAGTCGTCACGCGGGACGTTCCGCCCAACACGCTCGCCGTCGGGACGCCCGCGAAGTTCCGCCCGCTGCCGGAGAAGCTCGCGGCCAAAAACGATCTCCCATGATGCTGTACGGTTCCGACGGTGAGACGGACGTCCAGCGGAACGCTCTCGTCTCCGGCGAGATCCCGATCGCAGTTTACGGGCTCGGGAAGATGGGCCTCCCCGTCGCGGCCGTCCTCGCCGACGTGACCGGGAACGTCATCGGTGCCGATATCGATCCGAACGTCGCCGAGAGCGTCGACCGCGGCGAGTGTCACGTCGTCGGCGAACCCGGTCTGGACGAACTCGTTGCGGACGCGGCCTCCGACGGGTCGCTCTCGGCCACCTCGTCGCCGTCGGACGCCGCTTCGGCGGGTCGAATCCACGTTATCGTCGTGCCGACGCTTTTGAGCGAGGATAACCGCCCGGACCTGTCGGCGGTCAGAGGCGTCCTCGACGATATCGCAACCGGCCTCGATCCCGGCGACACCGTCCTTCTCGAATCGACCGTCCCGCCCCGGACCTGCATCGACCTCGTCGGTCCTCGGCTGGCGGAACGGAGCGGACTCGAACGGGGGGAGTTCGGTGTCGCGTTCTGTCCGGAGCGAACACTCAGCGGCCGCGCACTCGAGGACATCCGTCGTGCGTATCCCAAACTCGTCGGCGGCGTCGACGACGAAAGCGCCCGCGTAGCGAGGCTGCTCTACGACGAAGTGACTGAAAACGACGTGATCGTGCTCGATGACGCCACGACGGCGGAAGCGGCGAAAGTGTTCGGCGGCGTCTACCGGGACGTTAACATCGCCCTCGCAAACGAATTCGCTCGATACGCCGATCCGTTCGGGATCGACGTGCGGGCAGCCATCCAAGCGGCGAACAGCCAACCGCACTGTCGGATCCTCTCTCCCGGTCCCGGTGTCGGCGGCCACTGTATTCCGGTTTATCCGTACTTCCTCCTCGAGGAGTCCGACGTTCACGCCCCGTTGATCCGGATCGCACGCCTCATCAACGACGAGATGTCGGCGTACACCGTCGATCGGCTTCGGGACGGACTGGCCGACTCGGACAAATCGCTCGACGGTTCGACCGTGCTCGTCCTCGGCGCGACCTATCGACCGGGAGTTCCCGAACTCCGCAACAGCCCCGCGATATCGATCACCGAACGGCTGGCACGGCTCGGCGCGTCTGTGTACACGTGTGACCCGCTCGTTGATGACATCGAACCGCTCGCCGGCGAGTTGATCTCGCTCG
>CAYQWI010000121.1:1422-5971 GCA_964421165.1 uncultured Natronomonas sp. | reverse complement strand
GTCGTACAAGGCGTCGTTCGAGGGTATCCCGACTGGATGGATTGACCCGTACAAGACGAGTCAACGGTGTCCGATGTGCGGGCACGCCGAGCGAGCGAACCGCAACAAGAAGCGATTCAAATGTCGGGACTGTGGGCATCAAGACCACAGCGACCGTGGTGCAAGCGTCAACATCGCCGTGAAAGGCATCAAGAAGCATCAGGATTGGAATGTGCCTGCTCTCAACAGCCTTCCCGTTGTTCGGAAGGTGCGACGGCAGGCATCGGGGGCCGTGGACGCCCCGACCGTGACCCACGACGCCGTTCGAGGTTATCAGACCGATGGTATCGTGGGAGTGTCCGACTAAACCACGGGAAGCCTCGGGGCTTGACCCCGAGGCGGTTCACGCGTTCAGAGCGGGGGGAAAGTCAACGCCCGAGCGACTCGCGACGCTTCTCCAGCGGCTCGGGCGGCTCCTGATAGAAGAAGTTCGGTTTCTCGATCCGGTCGTCGTACTCGCTTTCGAACACGTGCGTCGTCGCCGAGCTCATCGGCGGCAACAGCCACGAACGGTCGCCGGTGACGTCCCTGTCGGCGGCGCGTTCGTTCTCCTCGAACCGCTCGAACTGGTCGGTCACCTTGTGGTGGTCGACGATCTGTACGCCGGCCTCCTCGAAGGAGTGCAGCACGGCACGGTTCAACACCAAGAGCGCCTCGTCCTTCCAAAGCGAGCGGCTCCGGTCGGTGTCCAGCCCCAGCCGTTCGGCGACCGTCGGAAGGAGGTCATAGCGGTCCTCGTCGGCGAGGTTTCTGGATCCGATCTCCGTCGAGACGTACCAGCCGCTGAACGGCGCCGCGGTGTAGTGGATCCCGCCGATCTCGAGTCGCATGTTCGAGACAACCGGCACGTCGTACCAGCGCAGGTCCAGCTCCTCGAACCACTCGTACTCGGGGTGGCACAGTCGGACCTCGCCGATCGCCGACTCGGGGACCTCGAACAGCTCGGGTTCCTCATCGCCGATCCGGATGACGTGCGGCAGGATGTCGAACCGCCCGCCGTCGCCCTCCCAACCCCGCGACCGACAGTACTCGGTGAACCCGACCTCGTCCGGGTCGCCGACGACGCCGTCGTCGGTCCGGTAGCCGGCGTAGCGCAACAGCTCGTAGTTCCAGATCCGGACCTGCCGTTCGCCGTCGATCATCGGCTTGAACACCGTGAGCAGCGGGACGATGTCGCCGTCGTTTCGGGCCCGCGTGAGATGTCGACAGCAGGCTTTGTGGACCTCCCTCGCGGTCTCACAGTCGCGGGCGTCGGCGACTTCGAGCCGCTGCCAGAACAGTCGGCCGATACAGCGGTTGCTGTTCCGCCAGGCCATCTTCGCGCCGTGTTCGAGTTCGGCGGGCGTGTGTTCGTAGTGGCCGCGGCGCTCGATCTCGGCTTCGATTTCCCCCAGTCGATCGTCGATCTCAGACTCGCGGTCGAGTTCGGCGTAACACCCCTCGATGAACGCCCGGGCCTCCGCGAACAGTTCGTCCCGATCGTACGACGGGAGCGGCTCGTGCATACCGACAGATAGACTCAGTCGGCGTATACAACTGACGGTCCACGCAGGTTTGATACCGGTCGTCTTCGCCGGTTTTCGACCGGTTATGGGCTCTGCTCTTTCGCCGTCCGCCGGATCAGCGCCGCCAGCCGATCGTAGAACCCCGGTTCGTACTTCGTCGCCGTATCGACCGTCGGGCGGGCGTTCGTCTCGTTGACGACGGCGCCACCCTCCGACACGAGAATGTCGACGCCGAGCCAGTCGACCTCGAGCGTTTCGGCCGTCCGTTCGGCGAGCCGACGCAACCCCGCGGAGAGGTCGACGCCTTCGGCTTTCGCCCCCCGATGGACGTTGTGCTTCCACTGTCCGGCCGCCCGATCCTCCTCCGGGAGCCGCCGTTCGACCGCGCCGGCGAACTCGCCGTCGATGACCATCGCCCGGAAATCGCGAGCGTCGGGGAGAAACTCCTGGACGAGAAACGATCGGTCGTCGGCCGCCCGGTAGTCGTGGACCAAGGCGAGATAATCACAGATCCCCAGAAACGAGTCCAGATCGTGGGCCTTCGCGATCCCGACGCCGCGGGTCGTCGAGTTCGGTTTGACGACGACGGGCGCATCGAGCCGCTCGAAGGCCGCCCGGAGTTCCGCCTCGCCGACCGGATTCGAGACGTAGACGCTCTCGGGGGTCGGAACGCCCGCCCGTTCGAGTCGAGCGAGCGCGCCCGCCTTGTTCCGACTGCGGAGGATCGCTTCGCGATCGTTGACCCACGGGATCTCGAGTAGCGCGTCGGCCACGCCGCCCTCCATCGGTCTGGAGGGATAGACGAAACCGACGTCGAGCGATTCCTCGGTGAGCGGTTCCGAGAGCGGCTGTACCCGCTCTGCCGTCGGGACGTGCGTCGCCTCGATCCCCCGTTCTGCGAGCGGGGCGCGGATCCGATCGAGTGTTTCGGCATCGGTCGCGACCGCGAGCCGGAGCATACCCGATAGAGGGGTCGGGGATTCTTGAACGCGCCGGTCAGTTCTCGGCGAAGACGCTTTCGCCGTAGGGGTAATCCATCTGCTCCGCGATCGCCCGCCGGGTTTCGGCGTCCGAGAGCGCTTCGACGACGTACAGCCCGAGATCGATCGACGAGGAGACGCCCCGACCCGTGATCACGTTGCCGTCCTCGACGACGCGGTCGTCGACGACCGTCGCGTACGCCGCGAGCTCCTCGAAGGAATTCGGATGCGTCGTCGCGCGTTTCCCCTCGAGGAACCCGGCGGCGCCCAAAAGGAGGCTGCCGGTACAGACCGACGTCAGATACTCGCAGTCCGCGGCCGTTTCGAGCCACTCGAGAAAGGCTCGGTCGTCCTGTAGCTCCCGGGTCGCGTAGCCGCCGGGCAAGAAGACGAGGTCGTACTCGCCGAGATCCGGAGTGACGCGATCGACGCCCAGATCGAGTCGGTTCGCCTCGACGCGCTCGGTCGGCGCGCAGACGTCCCACTCCAGCGGCACGAAATCCATCCGTTCCAGCCGCGTGATCGCGTCGTAGGCGCCAACGAAATCGAGCACGGTCATCCCGTCGTAGATACAGAACGCGACGTTCATGGCCGGCGTACGTCGAGCGCCCATTTGGCGGTTGTGGTCGTGTCCCTCCGCGTGGGCCTGGCTACTCCGGATCGGTCTCCGGCGGCTCCAGCGTCCGGCTGAACGAGCCGTAGAGCCCGAAGATGTCCTCGTAGCCGTGTTCGCTCGCCAAAACGGGGACGATCCCTTCGTCGTCGACCCGGTGGGTGTAGGTGTCGTCGCGGGCGAAGATTTCGCCTTTCGGAATCTCTTCGAAGTTGGCGTAGTGGACGTGCGGCTCGCCGGTCCCTTTGGGTACCTCCTCGTGGCCCTCGACGACTCTCGTCTCGGTGAACGTCGGCTCCTCGTCGTCGATCACTCCGTGGGCCCGGAGGAACGAAAGCGCCGCCTCGTAGCCGTCCTCGACGGCGTCGTTGCTGCCCTGTCGCCCGGTTTCCAGCGAGACGGTGTGCGGGAGCACCGAATCGAGCGTCGTTCCCCGCAGTCCGCTCGAATCCATCGCGTACTCGACCGGCAGCCCGGTCACCGTCCGCCGGACCGACTCGGTCAGTTGGCTGTATATCGCAAAGGGCGGCGGCGCGCTGTGGGAGGTGTGCAACGCGAGGACCGCATCGGCTCCCGAAAGCAACTCGACGACCCGTGTAGCCAGCGCCGACTCGTAGGCGTCGCTCGTGTCGTCGCCCGGGAACGCGCGGTTCAGGTCCGTCTCGACGTAGCGTTCGCCGGCCTCGACGGCCGGTTCGTTCGCCGTCAGCAACTGGACCGTCCCGTCGGCGTCCCCGACGGCGGGCGTGTCCGCGAGCCGATCCACGATCTGCACCCCAGCCGGTTCGTCGCCGTGGATCCCCCCCACGACCGCGACACGGGGGTCCCCCGACCCGCGTTCGATCAGCTTCATACGGGTCCCTATGGGGGCGAGCAGTTATCAGTTATGGGAAATTCTGCCGCGGGAGAGATCACTTGTGGCCGAAGACCCGATGGAAAACGCCTCGACCCGTGGGTCGTTCGGTCAGCCCGACCGAACAGTCACGTTCGTTGACAACGCTGAGACGCAGCGAATTCGTGACGAGCCGCGATAGCAGTCCCCGCTCCGTCGCCCCGATCAACACGAGCGATTTGTCGGCTGTCTCGCGCTCGATCGCTTTTTCGACGTTCCCGGAGTTGTCGACGATCAATACCGCGTCCGCAAGGTCGTGTTCCTCGCTCCACGAGCGGAGGAGCGCTTTCTCGCCCCCCGTTTTGCCGCTGAATCGACCACGTGGAGCAACGAAACCTCCGCGCCGATGCTGGTTTTGCGTGTGTTTGCGATCTCTGCGCTCAGATCGGGGTCGGATCCCCCGCCGATAAAAACCGAGCCGCTGCCGCTGATACTTAAAAAGCGGTCCCCTGGGAGGGCTCGTATCGGCCGACGATCTGCGTCGCAGCGAGCACCTCCGCCTCCATCGCGACGGTCATAT
>CAYQWI010000121.1:0-1322 GCA_964421165.1 uncultured Natronomonas sp. | reverse complement strand
CGGCCGACGATCTGCGTCGCAGCGAGCACCTCCGCCTCCATCGCGACGGTCATATCGACGACCGCCTTGCGCGCCTCCGGCCCGAGGCCGAGCTCGGAATCGAGCGCGAGCAGCTTGAACCGGTAGCCGTGGGCCTCGTCCGGCGGCGAGGGGCCGCTGTAGTCGTTCTCCACGAAGTCATTGTAACCGACGGTCGCTTCCCCGTCGGCCGGCTCCCACCCGCGCGGGATCGTTCCGACGTCCGGATCGATGTCCCACACCAGCCAGTGATCGAACGTGAACCCGACGACCGGCTGGGCGTCGGGGTCATCGAGCACGAGTACGAGCGATTCGGTCCCCTCCGGAACGTCGTCGATCTCCAGTTCCGGGTTCTCGTTTTCGTTCACGTAACCGACGTAATCCGGCATTCCCGCACCGTCGTCGAAGTCGGTCGCCGTGATCGACAACTCCCCCTGTTGTTCGATGTCCTCGTCGAGCAGTGACATGATCCAATGCCTCCATCGGCCGTGACTCGAGGACAAAACATAAATTTATTGTTATCATACCGTTCCGGTTTTAATATCGGCTCTTACCGAAGATAGTGAAACAGCGGCATCCGTCTCAAAGCTGGGAGATCAAACTGTGCAAAATATAGAGGCTGTATGCAGCATGAGGGACTGAGTTCTTTTTTCAAAATAAACTCTGAATTAGCTGATGGAATACGCCTGCGTATTGACCGGCAGTGTTGTATCAGAGATGATCCTGGTTCGGAACGCTGTGGAAGACACAACGCACAACTCTTGTGTAGATACATTGAATGACGCTCTCAACATTGTTCCTCTCCGGTTTGTGAAGCCTACAACATTCTCTCAATAAGCGGCCCGAAGAATTCCTCAATTCGCTCATTGCTGAAATCATCGTATTTATATCATTGCATGGTTTCAACGCTAGTTATCGGATGGGGGTGAGGTTGCCTTGCACGCGCAAGCGAAGTCGTTGGTCAGCATCGCTGATCGAACGCGTGAACGCAAGGGATGAAGTTCACTGTTCTGTGGCAAACTGGGCAGTAGGAACGAACACAGCACTCCCACGAACAATAACGCTACCGAATGTTACGGAGGCGCGGTGGGGTTGGCTCCCGGACAGTAGCGTAGCGTTTTGCCGTTCAATTAGTCGAACATGAGACGAAATTACAGTCACAGACGGGATGACAGGCTGATGGCGGAGACGCCGTCGCCATCGGTGGGTCGGGTTGGAATCATGCGTGTAATTTGGGGTTCGACATGAAACAAATAATACAATCGGGGTTGATCGATGACGTTTCAGTAGCGAATCACAAAATA
>CAYQWI010000120.1:0-5974 GCA_964421165.1 uncultured Natronomonas sp. | reverse complement strand
GATCGCGCGTCGAATCGAGGATCTCCGCGCCGGCCATCACGTGGACGTTCTGTCCGATCGTCGAGCGCTCGACGGTCGCCGACTCGGCGATGACGCTGTCGCCGTCGAGATGCCACGCGATCGCGTCGAGATAACTCTCTGGCGTGCCGATATCGAACCACGCCTCCTCGAACGTGAATGCGCGGACGGCCTCGCGCGACTGGAGCCACTGGATGAACCACCCCGGCTCGTCGGGGTTGTTGCCATCCGAGAGATACTCTTCGAACCGGACTGATTCTCTCGGGAACGCATAGCAAGCGATCGAGACGAGCGTGCTGTTCGGTTCGTCGGGTTTTTCCTGGAAATCGACGACTCGGTCGCCGTCCAACTCGACGAGTCCGTACGATTTCGCCGCCTCCCGATCGCCGACATCGTAGGCGGCGAGCGTCGCCGTGCCGGCGGTCTCGAAGAAATCGAGGAAATCCGAGAGGTCGAACCCGATGAGGTTGTCGCCGGCCACGACGAGCAGATCGTCGTCGATCCCCTCCCGGTCGACGAGTTCGGAAAGCGCGCCGACGACGCCGAACTTCTCGGCTTCTTCGGACGTCTCCTCGATCGACAGAACCGGTTTCTCGAACTCGCTGTCGCGGAGATGGGTTTCGAACGCGTCGGCGAAGGCCTCGTTCGTGGAAACGTACACGTCCTCGACGCGTTCGTCCGCTTCGAGCGCCCGAAAGATTCGATCGATAACTGTCGTTTCGCCGATCGGTAGCAACATCTTCGGGCGGCGTTTCGTGACGGGCCACAGCCGCGTCGCATACCCCCCAGCGAGGACGACAGCTTTCATACCCCGAACGGACAGAACCGGACGATAAGTGCTTTTTCCTCCGGGACTGCTTCATACTCACGGACAAACGAATATAAACACGACTCACCAGGATGAAGCCGTTCGATAGAACGAACGGCAAGCCACTGGTGAGTCGGTTTCATCTGGTTTCGTCCATCAGTATCACTCGAGCCAGGCGTCGGTAACGCGAATCGTGCCCCGCATCCCGTCGAACTCGGTGTCGTAATTGAGTCGGATCGGCCGTTCCATGTGTGGGCCGTCGGTGACGAGCGTCTCGAACTCGCCACCCTCGCCGAGGATGTGGACGCCGTACTCGTCGTTGAGCGCGTCGAGCGCGTCGAGCGTCTCGGGATCGAGCTCCCGACCGAGCCACGATTCGTCGAGTCCGTGGGCGGCGACCCGAACGATCGTGATCTCGAAGCCGGCGTCGAGCATCGAATCGGCCAACTCCCGCGGCTCTTCCTGCCAAAGCGGCGCGAAGAGATCGGCTCCGAGCCGATCGCACATTCCCCGGATCCGGTCGGTCTGATAGGAACTTTCGACGGCACCGGCCGTCACCCCTCCGATCCCACCCAACTCGTCTGCCAGTTCGACCAGCGTGGCTTCGAGCGGTTCGAGTTCGCGGTCGCCGCGCTCGCCGGAATCCTCGTCAGCGCCCGCGGTCGCTTCGAAGTCGGACGGGTGAACGTCAACGAGCGGGATACCGATACTCTCGGCCGCCAGTTCGGCGAGTTCAGTCGCCGGGACGTGATACATGAACGAGTCGCCGGCCGGATGGACCGTTACCAGTCGCTCGACCGGGAAGCCCTCCTCGATCGCCCGATACAGCGCCCACGCGGAGTCTTTCCCGCCCGAGAAGAGACTCACCCACGGATCCATACGAGAGGTATCGGGGGCGACAGTAAATGGCCGTCGGTTCTCTTACTCGGGAACTCGTTCGAGCGTCCCGTCGCTCGTCATCCGCGAGGTGATGAACACGCCGACGAAACTGACGAGGATACCGGCCGCGACGTACAGCGCGAGACGACCCCAGATAGAGACGACGAAGCCGTCGACTGAGACTGGACCGGCTGCGAACGCCGGAACGATAACGGGGTCGAACGTCCCGGCGCGTTCGAGGAAGTAGCCGGCGAATCCGCGTATCACCAATCCGACGGCGACGACGCCGAACGGGAGATTCATCATCGCACTCGAGATACCGTCTTCGGCCAGTAGTTCATCGATGAGGCGACCGGTTGCGGCTGCCAGTGCTGCGGCCGCGAACCACGGAACGCTATCGAAGAGGAACCGAAGAACCACCAACAAACCGGCGCTTTCACCCATTCCGGCAGCCCCGATTCCGCCGGCAAAAACGCCGATGAGCGCCAGTCCGACGCCGACGACGTACGTGACGAGAGACACCTGTCCGGAGTAGAAAGCGTCTCGTATCCGGATCGGAAGCGTCGAAACGAGATCGTCGATACCCAGCCCCTTATACAGGAGGAACAGTCCGATAACGCCGGCGATGGCCGACAGCGCGATCGAGACGTCGTCGGCGAGCAACAGCAGGACGGGAAACGCCAAAAGCGCCGCGCCGATCGGAACGAGAACGGTCCCGCGTAACTCCTCGTCGCCGAGGAACTGCTTCAGTAGGTAGTACGTCGACTGAATGTCGTGCGATTGGCGGACGACGACGCGGTCGACGGCGTCGACGCGAACGCGGCTTTCGATGATGGGAACGAGCCGTTCGTCGCCGGCGGAATCAGTGACGACGATGGCGGCGTCGGGGGCGTACTCCGCCACGAGCTGGTCGGTCTGTCGGGCGACGGCGCGATCGCTGTTGATCCCGTCGCCGCCACCCGAGACGACCGCGACGGTGGCTTCGTTTCCGCCGTCACGGAGATCACGTGCGACGTGAAGCGTCTCCAACAGACAGTTGACGCGACTGTCTTCGGGATCTTCGAGTCCGATGTCGGTGACGAGTCCCTGAACGGCCTCCCATCCGACGATGGGACCGTCGTGGCCGATCTCCCCATCACGGTCGACGTAGACGACCAGCGTACTCACGACCGGATCTTTCGGTCCGGTGTGCAAAAAGCTTCAGGCGAAAACAGTACTATGCCATCGGACAGAGGCTTCGATACATTCGACGGGAGACACGTGCTGTCGAGAGTATCAACCATTCTGTCCGACGGTGTATAAGGCCGCGTCGCGATCAAGCATCGAACAGCGGGATTTATGTTCGCCGTACCGTACGAACCGGTATGGAAACTGCAGATTCGACGGATAGGAGTGTCGGGTTACCCGTCCTGTTCGGTATCGTCGCCGTTCTCGGTGCCGCCGGACTCGCAGCCTTCGGTTTCACCGGCGATCAAGTCGCCGCCGGGTGGTCGTTCGCCATCGCGATGATCGCCGGGGCGCTCTCTGTCGCCGCGTACCACCTGTACTAAAGGAACGGCCTTAAGCCGATCGCAACCCTACTAGGGTGTATGAACGAACTGAGCGACGAGGACGAGCGGATCCTCACCTACCTGCGGGAGTGTGCGAAGGGTGGTGAGCAGTACGTCCGTTCGAAACACATCGCTGAGGCCATCGGTCTGACGGCCAAGCAGGTCGGAAGTCGGCTCCCCCGGCTGGCCGAACGCTCCGAGGACGTCGACATCGAAAAGTGGTCCCGCGCCCGGTCGACGACGTGGCGTGTCACGCCCGAGTGAGCCGAGATCCGCCGAGAGAATAATCGCTCTTTTAACTACCCAGTCCGACGTAGCGGTATGACCACCCGCGTCGAGCGCGTATTCGAGATTCCAGCCTCCCCCGAAGCGGTGTGGGCCATCATCTCCGACCCGGAAAAGCGAGCGCGATCGATAAGCGTCGTCGAGTCGTTCGAGACGACGGGCGATCGCACGGCGATCTGGCACGTCTCGCTCCCGATCCCGGGAATCGGCCGGACGATCCGCGTCAAAACCGAAGACGTCGACGTCGACGAGCCGAGCTACGTTCGGTTCGTCGGCCGCTCGAAGGCCATGAACGTACAGGGCGAACATATCCTCGAGGCCACCGAAGCGGGAACGGAGATCACGAACCGGTTCAGCGTCGACGGACGGTTTCCGGGCGTCGAAGCGTACTTCAAACGGAAGCTCGACGACGAGCTTTCGAACCTCGAAGCGTTAGTCCGCGAGGAACTCAAAGCGTGAAGCTACCACCCTCACAGATTCGGATCAAGCGAGCCGATGTCGAAGAGGAGTGACAGCAAACGAGGGTTTATACGTCACGCCGCCGTACCACAAAACGCCTAAACGACGCTTTTCTCGTCGTGATGGCAGATACCACGTTTCGGCGTCCGTTCGGCCACACACGTCGGGATTGCCCGGTCCCGGCGCGCGCTCCCGTCCACTCCCCCATTCGCCTTTCATAACCGCTGAACCAGCGTACCGGACGGGAATCCCTATTACGATCCGGCGTCATCCACACGACCGTGAAAGAGTTCGGCTTCGAACTGCGGGTTTGTGCGTGGGCCGAACGGAACTGGCCACCCGTCGGACGGACGGATAGCGACGTGCTCGTCGCCCGTCAGCTCGGGACGAAACGGAGACGGTGGGATACGGTCGTTATCGAAGCCAGTGCGGACGGACTAACCGAACGAGCGCCGTTCGGGGAGGATCGGCTCGACTCCGACCTCCTCCACGTCGCGCGGAACGCCCCGTCGTCGTGGGCGTACTACCGCGACGCGCTCCCGGACCCGGGGTATCCCTGGCGATACGTTCGCGAGGCGGTTCACCGGGCCGCAGACCGGGAGTTCATCGAGACGAGACGCGACGGAAACAGGATCGAGATCCGACGACGATACCGTTATCCCGCGTGGATCGATCGGATCGTCGCCATCGAGAACAAGCCCGATCTCGACGCCTCGGCGGCTCGACGGCTCGCCGAACAGCTAGAACACGACGTGGCGCTCGGGTTAGCCGACGAGATCTGGCTGGCGACCCACGCGACCGAAGACGAGATCGAGCCGGCGCTGCTGGAAGCGATGCCGGTCGAAGTCGGGATCGTAACGATCTCCGAGAGGGATGGAACGTGGCACGCGGATCCGGTCTGGAACCCGAGGACGCTCGACGTGACCGGATTCGGAACGCGAATTCTCGATCGGCCGGCGGGCGGAGCGAGCGATCGCTCCGCCGCCCGCTTCGAGTACGCAGATCCCGACTGGAAGGAGCGAAAGCGGCTCGAAATCGGAGAGCGGGCGTACGAGCGCGGATGGCGTTCCTACGCCGACACGATGCGTCCCGACTGCCGACACTTCGAGTTCAGAGACCCGACCGGCCCGTTTCCGTGGTGTAACGAGAAGCGTCGCGAACAGACGGCGTCCGAGTGTTCGGGTCGGTGTGACGCGTTCGAACCCGAGCCGCCGGCGTGGCGCTCTCGGGGCTGGCCGATCGACGGCGGACCGGGGAAAGCCGGCAAGCGACTGCTCGACCGGAAACGGAGGCGTCGACGTTAGGCAGTGTCAGGCGGCTCTTCGAGTATCTCGACCTCGATCGTATCCCGGTCCACAGCGAGTCGGAACGTCGGGACGGTCTTACGGACGATCTCGACGAGTCCTCTGTCTTTGAGGCTTCGAAGCCCCGATCTGACGGCGTCGACGTCCGTACGAACGCCCATCTCCTCGAGATCGTGGAAAACGGAGACGACGCTTTGTGGTTCCTCCTCAGGGGCGGCCAGTGTCTCGATAATTCGCGCCTGTAGCTCCGGGAGATGCAGGACTTCGTCACCGGTGTCGATCCCGACCAGTTCCGCCGCCTCGGGTGTCGCCCGGATGAGGCTGTTCTCGTCGCGGTAGTAGTACTCTTTCAGTTCCGATTCGAGATACCCGTGAACCTCGCTGCCGCTTTCGAGCCCCCATCGATCCTGTAACTCCTTGTTTTTCGTCGGTTGTAACGCGACGATATCCGCGAGCCGGGACTGAGCTTCCTCCGAAAGTGTCATTGGTCTCCCTTAGGCGGGGACCGATACAAAAAGGGTCGTCTCCGACATCGCCGGCTAAGAAAACCGTCCGGTTTCGGTACCGCATTCGACACAGCGCGTTATCAGAGCGCTTTTATCGTCGGTCGGTTCGACCTCGTTTTCGGTGCGCGCGTCACAAGACGGGCACTCTCGAAGCATAGTCATTTC
>CAYQWI010000119.1:0-5988 GCA_964421165.1 uncultured Natronomonas sp. | reverse complement strand
GCATTGGTTGCAGCCGACGAGGAAATCGCCGAGCAGGCGATCACTGCCGTGGCGTCCCGGGCGGAGGACGCGATCGACGGCGTCCCCGAGGAGACTCGCGGCGCGAACGACGACGGGACATCGAGATATCTCCGACCGCTTCCCGGCGCGGCGCGGATGTATCCCGAAACGGACGTTCTCCCCGTCGAACCCGATCCGTCGGACGTTGAGTCACCCGAGCTACTCACCGAGAAGGTCGACCGATACCACGCGGAACTCGGGCTCGATCCCGGTCTCGCCGAACAGGTCGCCTACGGCCGGCATATGCCGACGTTCGAGGCGGCGATCGAACGGGACGTCGATCCGACCACGGCTGCGACGACGCTCGAATCGACGCTCACAGAACTGCGCCGAGACGACGTGGCTGTCGGTCGGCTCACCGACGATCAGTTGCTCTCGGTCCTCGAACTCGTCGAGGACGGCGAGTTGGCAAAGGAGGGCGTCGTCCCGGTTCTGACTGAACTCGCCGACGACCCCTCCCTGTCCGCGACGGAAGCGATAGAGGCGGCGGGTCTCGCGGGCGTCGACCGGGAGACGGTTCGGGCAACCGTCGTCGAAGTCATCGAACGAAACGAAGCGCAGGTCCAATCGGAAGGGATGGGCGCGTTCTCCGCGCTCATGGGCGAGTGCATGGGCGCACTCCGGGGGAAAGCCGACGGCGAAGTCGTCTCCGAGCTGTTGCGAGAAGAGATCGGGAAACGGAGTTAACCAGTCTCGGAGTCCGGCGGCTCATAGGGAGTATCGTCGGAGTTCATAGCCACCCTATCAGTTGTCGAAACCGACTGAACGTACTTGTCTCTCGGAGCGTATCGTAGGGCGAGGAATGGCTATTGACCGATTTTCCGAGCCGGGCGTCATCGATCGGGTCGATATCGAAGAAACCGAGCCGGATCCGATCGACTGTATCCCGCCGAGTGAAACGCCGATCGCGGTTTCGGAACACCCGACTGGCTGGGCCGCGGTCACCGAGCGCGAGCTGTTGGTGTACCGTTCGGAACACGATCCCGCGCTCGTTCGCATCTCCCGACCCAACGTGACCGGGCTCGCCGTTCGTCGGGCGGGTGGACAATCGTTTCTACGCTACGCTCCGATGGCGCTTGTGTACGCCGGTCTCGGTGTGGCTGTGGGTGTCCTTTTTTTGACCGTTTCTCCCACTGGGCTGATCGCGGTCCCCGATGCACCGGGGACGAGTGGTATCGAAACGATACTTCGGACGCTCGATTGGACGCTGCAGCTGCTCGGAGTAACCCTCGTGTTCAGCGGTATCCTCGCCGGGCTGCTCGGTGTCACCGCCGTCGGCTATTGGCTATTCTCGCGAAACGTCACACTCGTCATCGAACGGGGGGACGGAGACGCGATCAGGTATCCAACGGACAGACGGACGGGACAACGACTTCTCGATGAACTGAGCGGAGCGTTATCGAAATGACTGGGTCGACTCGAAACGACCCTGAAAGTGATATGTACAGCGGCCGACGGATCGACCAGTGATCTCTCGATTCTTGGCTACGGACCGAAACGCGTTCGCGTTCGCCTCGGACGACCGAGGCGTGAGTGAACTGGTCGCACTTGGAATTCTCATCGGGGCTGCGTGTATTCTCGCCGTTTCGCTGGCCGTGTTCGTGCTCGTCGGCGGGTAGTGCGATCGGACGTGGCGCGCGACGAAAACGCCGACAGCACAAGCTACATACCCAGCGATGGAGTACACAGAGATATGAGTGAAGACGCAGCCGAACACCGACGACTGCTCATCGCCGGGTCCGGAATCGCGGGGTTAACTGCGGCGATTTACGCCGCACGATCGAACAACGAACCGCTCGTGCTCGAAGGCCCCGAGCCCGGCGGTCAGTTGACGCTGACGACCGACGTGGCGAACTATCCGGGCTTTCCGGACGGTATCGGTGGGCCAGAGCTCGTAAACGACATGAAAGCACAGGCCGAACAGTTCGGGGCTGAGATCGACCACGGCGTCGTCGTCGACATCGAACCGGGAGCACCGCATCGAATCGAACTTCGCGACGGGACGGTGTACACCGCGGACGCGTTCATCGCGGCGTCCGGTGCGTCGGCGCGCACGCTCGGCGTTCCAGGCGAAGACGAGTTGATGGGCTACGGCGTCTCGACGTGTGCAACGTGTGACGGCGCATTCTTCCGCGGAGAGGACATGCTCGTCGTCGGCGGCGGTGACGCGGCCTGCGAGGAAGCCGCCTTCCTCACGAAGTTTGCGGACACCGTGTACGTCGTGCATCGGCGGGAGGAGTTCCGGGCCGAAGACTACTGGATCGACCGGATCAGAGAACTCGAAGCGGACGGCGATGTCGAGGTGTTGACCAACACCGAACTGCTCGAGATACACGGCACCCCGGAGGACGGAATCGAGGGGGTAGCGCTCGCCAGACACCCGGACGGACACCCGACAGAGAAGCTCGACGACCCCGACACGGAGCGCTTCGAGATGGCGGTCGGCGCGGTGTTCATGGCGATCGGTCACACGCCGAACACCGACTATCTCGAAGGGACCGGCGTGGAGATGGACGACACCGGATACATCGAGACGGTCGGAGGCGACGGCGGCGGGCAGACCAAAACGGGGGTTCCGGGGATATTCGGAGCCGGTGACGTGGTCGATTATCACTATCAGCAAGCGATCACTGCCGGTGGGATGGGCTGTAAGGCCGCGATCGACGCCGACGAGTATCTGGAAGACCTCGACAGAGGCGAAGCGGAACCGGTCGACGCCGCGGCGGCGGACGACGACTGATAAGAGGCCACGACACCTGACACCGCAAGGGCCTTCCGTTACCGTCCGAAACCGCTTGTATGGCAGACGATACGGTCACACTTCGAATCGACGGGGACGGCGACGAAGACGAAGTAACGCTTCCGACGGAGATGCTCGATCTGATGCGGGAAGGCGATGAATCCGACGCGGAGATCGTCGGCGACCTCGCGCTGTTTTCGTGCGCACAGCGCATCCACGCGACGGTTCACCACGCCGATGGGGGCGACACCGAGAGATATCGCGCTATTGAGGAGTTAACGATGGAGCTGTTCGAGGATCGGTTCGGTGCGAGCTACGCCGAGTTAACCGGACACAGCCACTAATACGATCGAATTCGCGGTCAATTGACGTCCCAAGAGAGAACGACGCCGGAGTCGAGACGTTCGACATCCGACAGTGTTAGCTCCGGAAACTCGTCGACGAACCCGTCGCCGTCGGCGAGCGTCGGCGCGTCCCGGCCGCCGATCACGACGTTTCCGACGTAGACGGTGAGCTCGTCGACAAGCCCCCCCTCGAACAGCGAGAAGATCAGTTCACCTCCACCTTCGACCAGCATCCGTTCGATCCCGTGCGATTCGAGTTCGGCGAACGCTTCCGGTACGTCGACTCGGTTCGTTCCGGCAACGACGAGCGTCGCTCCGGCGTTCCGAAGGCCGATCCGGCGCGTTTCGGGAGCGCTCTCGCTCGTTAGGATATACGTCTCCGGTTCCCCGGAGAGGATCGAGGCATCGGTCGGCGTTCGACAGGTGGAGTCGACGACGATTCTGGAAGGCGGAGTCAGATCGCCACCGCTCGTGGATTCACGATGTGACTCGTCGTATCGAATGAGCGAGGGGTCGTCGGCCAGTACCGTCCCCCCACCGACGACGACGGCGTCGGCTTCGGCGCGAAGCCGATCGACCCGATCGAAATCGGCCGCACCGCTGATGGCGATCTGCTCTCGCCGGCGCGAAGAGAGTTTGCCGTCGACGCTCATCGCGGCGTTCACCGAAACGTGCATACCCTCTCTGGGTTCGGCGCCGTAAAAACCGTGGCTGTCTACGGCGTGTTCGTCCCCCCGTGAGATCGCTCGCCGTCTTATAGGGAGTCTCGTCCCCGACCACACGTCTCCGAATGACCGTCCGCTCTACGGGTTCGAACCTTCGACGGCCCCGTCTCACGAATTACGGGATCCCCTATTCGCTCTCGGGGTCGTCACGTGGGATCTGCCCCGTCGCTCGGAGCGACCCGCGGCGAAACACGCCGCGCATCGTCCGCGCTTCCCGTCCCGTCGGGTGTGCCCGCCCGAGCAACCGTCGAAACAGCCGTTCAGTCTTTTCGATCTTCACGTCGGGATGGCCGACGTCTCGGAGGTACTCCGAAAACGTCTCGTGAAGCCCCTCGATCTCGTGTTCCGCGGCGCGTTCGTGCGATTGATCGGGATGTTGCGTCTCTGAGACGGTCAGTTCGCGAAGCTCGTAGAGAACGATCGTCGCAGCCTGTGCGAGGTTCAACACCGGGTACTCGGCGCTCGCCGGGATCGAGCAAACCCTATCCAGTTCGGCTACTTCTTCGTTCGCCAAACCGACGCTCTCCCGGCCGAAGACGAGACAGACATCGGCGTCGAGTCCGGCGAGCTCCTCGGTGAGTTCCGCGGGTTCGACGAACGGGTATCGAACGTGGCTGGTCGCGTCCTGGTTCGTCGTGGCGGTACACGCGATCGTATAGAAGTTCTCGACGAGGGACTCGAACTCGATGGTCGTCGCGTTCGGTAACACGTCCTCGCGAGCGTGCCCGGCGAAGGCGTACGAATCCCCGTCGCGGTCGAGGTCCGGGGGATCGACGAGATACAGATCAGACAGCCCGAAGTTCTTCATCGAGCGAGCGATACTGCCGACGTTTCCGGGGGTTTCAGCCCCGACGACGGCGACGGCGACGTTCGGCATTTCCTGCCGATTGGCGGCGAACCAATATAAGGGCGTCCGTCTTCGAATCGTTCCGATACCGGTCGGTTTTAGCCGCGAGCGTCCGAAGGTATGGCATGCGAACGGTAGACGCCGCCGGCCTGCCGATCGGTGACGAGCACCCGCCGCGGATCATGGGCGTGTTGAACGTCTCGAAGGAATCCCCCTACGACCCGAGCGTCTTCGACGAGCCGGCCGCTGCGGCGGCGTACGTCGACGACGAACTCATCGGCGAAGGGGCCGACATCGTCGACGTCGGGCTCGAATCGGCGAACAAACGCTTCGACGTGTTATCGGCCGAGGAGGAACTCGACCGTCTGGAGACGGCGGTCGAGACGCTCGAATCGACGAGCGGGGACGCGGTCTGGTCGATCGAAACCCGGTACCACGAGGTCGCTGACGCCGCACTTGACGCCGGCTTCGATATGGTCAACGACATCTGTGGGTTCGCGGATCCGGAGATGCCTCGGATCTGTGCGGAGTACGACGCCGCAGTCTCGAAGATGGCGTCGCCGCCCGATCTCGAACGGCCCGGTGCGATCGAGGACGTCGACGACATTTACGCCGCGCTCGAACGGAACGGCTTCACCGACAAGACGATTCTCGATCCCGCATTCGGCGGCTGGTCCGAGGCGAAGACGACCGACGACGATCGGGAGACGTTCGATCGGCTCCGGGAGTTCCGCGGATACGGCCGGCCGCTCCTCGTTTCGATCAACCGGAAGAACTTCCTCAAAGAGATCGCCGGACGCGATACCGAGGAGGCGCTTTCGGTGTCGCTCGCGGCGACATCGATGGCGGTCGAACGCGGCGCACACGTCGTTCGGACCCACGACGTGGCGGAAACCAGAGACGCCGCACTCGTCGGACACGAATTCACCAGATCTCGATCTCGCGATCGCGAGCTGGGGGTCGAAGAACTGGACGTGACGACCGATCGGGAGTTCGCCCGCCATTTACACAGGATTCAGCCCGAAACCGGCGGCGATCCGGCGACCGTGCGACACACGGTCGAGTTCCACCTCCCCGACGACGCGTTAGAACGTCTCGCTCGAACGGCTCGCTCTGAGGGCCTCGGCGTCTACCCCGGTAAGCGGCTCCTACTCGTCGGGACTAGCGACGAATTCCGGACGCTGAAAAAATCGATCGGGCCAGAACGAAATTCCATTCTTCAGGCGTTACAGAGCGTCTGTGATGATTTTGGAGGAGTCTGACGTATGACGT
>CAYQWI010000118.1:0-6023 GCA_964421165.1 uncultured Natronomonas sp. | reverse complement strand
GTCACCATCCGAAACCGATACCAAGAGCAGATCGAAGCCCTCGGCATCCACTGATCGGCTGGCAAAAACGGCCGATGCCTGTCTAATTCGGCGAGGCAGGTATCGGTTGTCTGACCTTGACACCAATCAGCGTGCAGGATGAAGGTCTCGAATTCGGCACGATCGCTCCTCCGATAAGAAGCGAATAGATCGATCATGTCTCCGAATTAAGATAGTTATAGTGAGCCCGCTATACCGGAGCTACGGTGAGTAGCACGTCAGTAACTATTTAAACAGAGCAGTTAGCGGAGGATATGGCAACAGTGAAAAGCCGTCTGTTGACTATTGCCGGGATAGCGGTTGGTGTATTGACGGTACGCCGATTACGTAATCGTCGGTCAAAAACAGCCGAAGCGGAACCGATCGAAATAGACCATGAAAACCCCGAAACTGCAGCAGAACACGCGACAGCTGCGGCTGAACACGCCCGTCTCGCCGCTGAGAAAGCTGTCAAAAACCGCGGTGAAAAGTAACGGGGACGGGTCGGTTTAAAAGGGCGATTCGACGACGACGGTCTCTTCGCGCCCCGGCCCGACGCCGACCGCGTAGATCGGCGTGTCGAGTTCGTCGCTTATATACTCGAGATACGCGCGGGCGCTCTCGGGGATCGCATCGTAGCCCTCGGCCGCGACGGCGGTCCAATCGACGTCGTCCCAGCCGTCGAACGTTCGGAACTGCGCTTCGCAGTCGCCCCACTTTTCGGTCGTCGGGGGCATCGTGAGCGTCTCCTCACCGTCGAGCACGTACGAGTGGCCGACTCGAACCTCCTCGAGCCCGGCGAGAACGTCGATATGGTTGATCGCGAGACCGGTGAACCCGTTCGCGCGCGCGGCGTGTCTGAGCATCGGCATATCGAGCCAGCCGACGCGTCGCGGACGGCCGGTGACGGTACCGTACTCGCCGCCCTCGTCGCGGATGTAGGCCGCGAGGTCGGCTTCGTCCGGACGGCCGCCGTCCTCGGGTGTCTGCCCGTCGACGGAGCCGAGTTCGGTCGGGAGCGGCCCGGTGCCGACGCGGGAGAGGTAGGCTTTCACGATCCCGATCACGTCGCCCTGACCGACGACGGTCGGGCCGACGCCGGTGCCGACCGCGGCACCGCCCGCGGTGGGGTTCGAGGACGTGACGTACGGGTAAATCCCGTGATCGATGTCGATCGAGGTTCCCTGTGCCCCCTCGAACATGATCTCGTCGCCCGCCTCGAGACGCCGCGTGAGAAACTCCCCGCAGTTTACAGCCATCTCCTCGCGCTCGATCCGTTCGCCGAAGGATCGATACGTCTCGAAGAGCGCATCGACATCGAACGCATCGCTGTCGACGTCTTCACCGATTTCGAGCCCGTATATCTCCTCGACGATCGCGCGTTTCCGTGGGACAGCGTACTCGAGACGCCGCCGGAGCGTTTCGGGATCGAGCAGGTCGCCGATCCGAACCCCGCGACGGCCCGCTTTATCCTCATATGTGGGCCCGATTCCGCGGCCGGTCGTCCCGGCGGCGAGGTCGTCGTCCGATTTGACGTCTTCTTCGATCCCGTCGAGAACGCGGTGATACGGCAAGATAGCGTGCGCGCGTTCCGCGACGCGAACGTCCGGGGAGAGCCCGCGTTCTGCGAGCGTGTCGAGTTCCTCGAAGAGCGTGGCCGGGTTGACGACACAGCCGTTACCGAGGACACCGATCTTTCCGCGAACGGCACCCGATGGAACGAGAGAGAGTTTGTACTCGTCGCCCTCGTAGACGACGGTGTGGCCGGCGTTGTCGCCGCCCTGATAGCGAACGACGACATCGACGGTATCGCCGTAGACATCGACGATGCCGCCTTTTCCCTCGTCGCCGAGCTGTGAACCGACGATGGTTACGGTCATTGAGACGACTTTCCCACCAGCGGGGTAAACAGATTACGGTATGTGGGTGGCTCGAGCGGTAGCGAGAGCCACCAGATCGTGAACGGGGAGCGAAGCGACCCGTGAACAGGGAGACACGACTGAAGGGAGTCTCTCCGGATGGCGAGCGGTGACGAAGGAACAGCGAACCGTGGCGGGCCTCGGACACGGGCAGAAAGAAAAGAACCGATATACGCAACTCCGGAATCCGGACGAAACCTTCACGATAGAATAGTTCACATACGAGTCACTGTCACAAGGGATATATACGTGCCAGTAAAAACATCACCATAGCCCCACCCGTCGTTATCTATTTTGACGGGCGGACAGCAACATTTAAATCCCGTAAACACAAGTTAACAAATGCCATGATAGACAGACTTGAGAAGGAAGTAGATATGCTCGAACGCCATCTCCGCGTCCTCCGGATGGTCATCGAGAACGAACCGATCGGTATCGTCAAAATGTCGAATGAAACCGGCTATCCACACCACAAGGTCCGGTATTCGCTTCGCGTCCTCGAAGAGGAAAACCTCATCGAGCCGTCCAGTCAGGGCGCCATTACCACCGAAGACACCGGTGCGTTCGTCGATGATCTCGACTCGAAGGTCGATGACATTATCGACAAACTCGAAGGCATGAAGATCGACGATATACCGGAAATCGAAGGCTGACTCCGATCTCGATTCTGTTTTCGAACTCAACCCCACGGAGCGTCCCGCTTACAGTTCCGGAACGGTCAGGTTGAACGACTCGTCTCTCGCTTCGACCAAACAGAGGTGGTAGCCGCTCGTTCGCGAAAGTTTCACGTAACTTCGGTGCTTGCTGCGACTGAGCAGGCTCGTTCCCGTGGCCTCCTCCGCCGTCGCCATCGCGTCCGATTCGAAGTAACTCGACGTAACGGCGATCGCAGCGGCGAGTGACTCGTTCATCTCACACACGTCCGACGCGTCGGTGACGAACGGTTCGATGGTTTCGGCGCGCGTCGGTTCACGTCGCCTGTCGAAGTCCACGACGACGAGCGGGTTCCCCTTCTTGTTGCGTGCGACGATATCGAATGAAACCTCGCGACCCTCTTTCCCGCTTCCGACCGCGATCGAATCCTCGAAGCTGATTCGGTCGATCTCGGGTAGTGCGTCGTAGAGCGGCCCTAACGCGTCGACGGACCCCGTCGATCGGATCTCGAAGAACAGATCAATGACGAGCCACTCGACGAACGCGTACGTGCCGGACGAGTTGAGCCACGAGTCGAACGACTCGCCCTCCACCGCCGCTTCTCTGTCCTCGAACTCGGTGTGGCGTTCGATTCGGAGATTTTCGGTTACCGTCTCACGATCAACGCCGCTATCGCGTGCGTCCTCGAGGGTGGCTTCGCCCCGGCTGACCTCGCGGATGAACAGGCTCGTCCCCGCGAGCGCGTCGGTAGGCGAAAGCGACACTCCCGACGGGGATGGCGTATCGTCCGCCGCAAGCCGGGATCGAAGTTCGTCCCGCTCGCTCCGAACCGCTTCGAGTTCGGCTTCCAACGATTCGATCCGATCGTCAGCCTCCGTAAGCTCCGATTCGAGCGTCTCGATCCGGGCTTCGTACTCGGAGAGCTGCGTTTCATATTCCGCTCGAGTCGCTTCGGCCGCCTGCGATTTTTCAGCAGAGGTCTCAGCTGTCGATTCTGCTCTCCGCCCGCGCTCACTCGCTGTATCGGTCGTCTGTGCCGTGTTTGTCGTCCGTGCCGTGTTCGCCCCAGTTGCGGACCCGTCTTCCGGTTCACGTCGGCTGCTCTTTTCGGGATCGAGCGACGGAACTGACCGGACGGTAACGGCTTCGATGCCGTTAGACTCTCGCCGTGCCGCGCCTACGTCGTCGTTGGGCGCGTCGGTATACGGATCGTTGGGTGTCGGAACTCCCTCATCGTGTCCGGCTGTCGGCGGCTGCTCGCGTTGGTCCGAGACGTCGTCGATCGATTCCTCGTCGCCCGACGATCCGACGTCGCGTTTCGGTTCGGAGGGTTGCGCTTCCGGTTCGGCGGGATCAGACACCTCTCCCGTTTCCGGGGACGGATCCGGTCTTTCTTCATTTTCGGTCCGTTCCGCTGTCGGTCGATCGGCTTCGGCCGGTGGCAAATCCCCGGGACTCGGCTCGCTTTCCGCCTCGGAGTCGGACGCTGGCTCCGGTTCAGGTTCGCTCTCCGAGTTTTGTTCCCCCTCCGAATCGTCGGCTATTCCGCCGAGTTCGTCTTCCGGTTCGTCCGCGGCGATAGTCGGCTCCGGGAGTTCGATATCCTGAAACCGGACGGCGACGACTGCGTAGATCCCGACCTCGTTTTTCGCTTTCCGTTCGGCTTCCTCGCCGGAGATCATCGGTGCGGTGCCGACGAATCCGAGGTGTTCAACTTCGCCGTCGATGTACACGAAGTAGTAATCGCCACTGAGGACGTTCTCGGAGAGTTCGACGTAGCCGGTGAATCCACCGCCTGAGAGGGTTTCGTGGACCGCTTCGAGCGGTGTATCGTCGGTGAAGTATCGCCCCCGAACGTCCCCATCGAGCGCTACCATCGCCGCGAGCGTCGCGGCGCCCGGCGTCGGCGCGTCGTATCGCTTTCCCTCAGCGTTTTCGAAGGCGTCGATATCGATCGAAGTCGGAGTCGATCGGAGATCCGAAACTGCAGCGAGCGGTTCGCCATCCCGGAAAAACATCCACGCTCCGCCGGCTTCGACGGCACCACTGAACCCTCTCGATTCCAACCCGGCGAGCCCATCGAATCCCCCGTCGAACCGGGTCACGTCCCAGTCGTCGACAACGGAGTAACTGTCCATACATACGAAACCCACAGGACAGCCATATAGCTACCGACCGATTGTCACGGCGGCCGTTCGTGATCTACATCCCCATATCGGCTGCGGCGTCGGGAATCGGCAGGTCGGTCGGCTCGACGCCGAGTAGTTCGGCGGCATGATCTAGAGACATATCAAAGCCGTAGTACCGTTCGAGTTCGTCGCCGTCGGCCGTCGGACGTACCTTTAACATCGCGTATCCGTCGGCGTTCTGTGCGATCGCTGCCGTTCGACCGTCTCTCTCGAACTCTAGCAGACGTTCACCGTTCCTCTCCCGGTAGCGGGCGGTGATTCCGCCCGATTCGGCGCTCGACATACGTTCGGGTACGGACGTGATGGTTGCCAAAGTTCCGGTTTCGTCGAGCAGTCCACAGCGTCTTTGGTACCGCGCTTCGAAAGCGAGCCATGGAGTGGCTCACGAGCGGGCTTCGACGCGACATCTGCATTCTGTTGTACGACGACGAACGACGAGCACAGGCCCTGAAATCGGCACTCGAATCGCGATACGACCGCCGCGTCAAACCGGACCGGTTCTACGGCGCGTTGGAGACGCTCGAATCGAAGGGGTTCGTACGAAAACGCGTCGACGGGCTCGAAGACGTCTACTCGTTGACCGACGGCGGTCGATCGGCCGTCGAAACGCAGTTCGAGTGGATGTCGGACCACGTCGGCGCTAACGAGTGAGTTCACAGTGTTACTGCGACGTAGATCTGTCCGATCCCGGCGAGGACGAGAACGACGCCAGCGACCCGCGTGAGCGTCTCAGTGTGGGCTGCGACTCTTTCCGTTAACGCGTCGTGTCCGACCGCGGTCGCGACCGTCGCGACGA
This sequence comes from uncultured Natronomonas sp., assembly GCA_964421165.1. GTDB lineage: Archaea > Halobacteriota > Halobacteria > Halobacteriales > Haloarculaceae > Natronomonas. Next base: position 447 of record CAYQWI010000118.1, on the reverse strand, counting down.
CCATCAGAACGCCGAAGCTCCCCGCATACGACCCCAGGACGATCGCGGTTTCGGAGGGCGGAAGCGTCAGCGACTGGAGTGCGACCGACAGAAACAGCGGAAGCACACAGGCCGTCGCGGCGAGGGCGTACAGCGCACCGAACAGTCCGAACCCGAGGATCGTCGACCGTCGTTTCGGAAGCGCGACGTGAAACGAACCGGTTCGACCGGTGGCGACCGCGAGCCCGAGACCGATCAACAACACGCCGACGAGTAGCTCGACGGTCGGTAGATACTGTTCGACGACTTCGCTGGCGGCGATCGCGATCCCGGATAACACGATGAAGGTTCCGAACACGCCGAGTGCGGCGGCCCCTCCGCGGGCGAGGACACCGCGCATCGGCGGCGATTCGCCCTCCGTCGCCGCTACATAGTAGCCGACGTCTCCCGGACGCAGCGCGTACGAAC
>CAYQWI010000117.1:0-6023 GCA_964421165.1 uncultured Natronomonas sp. | reverse complement strand
TGATCCTTCTCGGCGCTGTCGAAGGCGCGCCACTCGGGACCGCGGTCGATCTCGTCCTCCTCGACGACTAATCCGCACTCGGTACATACCGTCTCACCGTGCTCGGAATCGGCCTCGAGACGGGCGTCACACTCCGGACAGGTGGCTATTTTTTCCGATTCGTCGGCTTGTTCGGTCGATTCGGTTCGGCTCTCTTCGGCGTACGTTCGAATTCCAGTGTCACTCATGATAGATGGTAGTGAGTTACTCCGGGCTCCGGGGGCGGAAAACCAAAGAATCCGGGGCGCGGCTTACTCTTGATTTAATGTTAGTCCGAAAACTACTTAAATGTTTCGCAAGTGTGCGCCGCGAAAACACCGAATTTGAGGGTTTCAACCAGTATTGCGTGGTGTCATCTATCATGATTCGCCGTGCGGTCATACAAATCATTGATAAATATTACTTCGAGACGGGATGTCCGGAATCCGATGAGCCGGTTCGTTCGGCTCGTCGATCCTCCCCGAGACGTTCACTCTGTAAATAAGTGTCCGTCGGTCGGCACCTCGAAGATACCGATCCGCGCGCCGGCGTCTAACCATCCGTGACCGTACGAAAACGACGCGAGCGCGTTGACGGGGTCGTCTTGCTCGCGGAAGTGTCGACCGTCTTCGAGATACGATTGTGCCATCTCCCGGTACTCGAGTGCCGCTTCGTACAGCGGGGTCCCCTCCTGTGGCGCGATTTCGGCGGCAGCGAGCGCCTCAGCGAGTAGCGTCTCGTATCGGTCGGTCTTTTCTTCGAGTGTCGCGACCATGGCTGATCGGTCGCCGTGTGTATATATAGGACTTCCTTCGAGAACCTCCCGACACGTGGATGTGTTAATCCCGCCAAGACAGTTCCAGTCCCCGCTTGAACCCGGGTTCGGGATTACTCGATGTCGACGTACTGGTCTTCCCACTCGCGCCGGGCGTCGATCTCACGGCGTCCGCGTCGGGTCAGGGTGTAAAAGTTCGTCCGTCGGTCGCGCTGTCCTTTCTCGACGAGCCCTTTTTCGACGAGCGTGTCGAGGTTCGGATAGAGTCGGCCGTGGTGGATCTCTTTTTCATAGTAGTCCTCCAGTTCCTGTTTTATCGCCAGGCCGTGGGGATCTTCTCGCCCGGAAATCACGTACAGCAAGTCTCGCTGAAATCCTGTCAGGTCGTGCATCGGTAATGTCTATCTATGTGTTATTGTCGTATTAGCTTAAATATATCGACTCCCAACCCCCTATTCGAGGCATCCATTTTAACGCGTGTATTCGTCCGTATCAATCCATACCTTGCTCTCGGTGTATGATATCTTATGTCGAGGTGTCTCGATAGTTACGTATTTTACCATCTATTCATTTCAGTTCGAATAACAATCATGTTCCGGCACGGGCGATAAATCCGCACACTCCACGCCTCCACGAGTCGTCACGCAGGTGATCTCACACGACCCGGTTGGGGAGTTCCCCGAGACGGCCGTCGAGATACAGTTCGTAGTGTTCCGCAAAGAGTGTCGCGATACGCTTCGATTTGTGCGGGGTCGACCCTGCCATGTGCGGGGTCATAATGACGTTCGAGAGATCCCACAGCGGCGAATCGCTCGTGTACGGTTCGTCCTCGAAGACGTCCAGGGCCGCCCCACCGATAATATTCTGCTGGAGGGCGTAGATGAGGGCGTCCTCGTCGACGATTTCACCGCGGGCGATGTTGATGAGAATCGCATCGGACTGCATCGCACCGAGCTCTTTGTGGCCGATCAGCTCGCGGGTGTCGTCGGTGAGCGGGCAAGCCAACACGACGTATTCGGACCGCGAAAGCACGTCGAATATCCCCGAGGGAGGATACGCTTCGTCGACTGCGTCCGGTGCGGTGTCCGGATCGCGCTTCGTCCCCACGACATCCATCCCGAACGTTTTCGCGTACGTGGCGATCTGACTCCCGATCGCGCCGAGCCCGACGATGCCGAGCGTTTTCCCCCGGATCTCGTCCGCCTGGTACCGCTCCCAGACGTTCCGCTCTTGTTGGCGGATCCCGGTGTGAATCTTCCGCTCGAAGGTGAGCATGTAACCGAGCACCTGTTCTGCGATCGGTTCGGCGTGGATTCCCGCAGCGTTGGTCAGCGCAACGTCCCGTTCGCGGAGCGTGTCGAAATCGTAGAAATCAACTCCGGACGACAGCGCCTGCACCCATCGGAGATCCGAGGCGGCTTCGAGGAGTCCGCTCGGAAAAAACGACGCGATGACGATCTCTGCGGTCTCTATCATCGCCTCCGATTCGGGCGGCGTTCGAGCGACACGCAGGTCAATACCCGGTACGGTGGCTTCGATCTCCGCTCGTATCTCGGATTGATTCGCCCACGGACTACTCTCGACGGTGTGCAACAGAAGGACTTCGGGAGAATCGGTCATACGAAAACGAGTACAGGGTACTGCTACATGAATTTCTCCCTGACAGATAGACTCGTTAGGTGAACTAGTTATCCACTTCAAAAATCAGAGTAGCCGGCGGCGAGAAGAACTGCAGTGATTTTTACTGACGACAGTGTAGGGTCGATTCACGCCCGGCGTGAACGCCGGGATTCTCTCGCTGAATCAAGATAGCGTGGACTCATACGGATTGTTGTAACGATTTACCGATCAGCGCCGATGCGGTGCTGGCGCTGACCGGTAAAAAGACTACAACAGTCCGTATCAAGCGGTTACGAGTGTCTCTTGATACGAGCCGTAGTGATCTTCGAACACCGCCATGATCTCGCCCATCGTCGCGTAGGCTTTCACCGCGTCGATGATCGGCGGCATCACGTTCTCGTCGGTTTCGATCGCCTCCTCGATGGCGTCCAGACAGCTCTCGACTGCGCCGTCGTCGCGCTCCTCTTTGACGGCTTCGAGTCGTTCGAGTTGTCGATCTCTCGTTTCCGCATCGACTTTGAGGATGTCTGGATCGGTCTCCTCCTCGATGTCGTATCTGTTGACGCCGACGACGATCTCTTCTTCGCTATCGACCCGGGTTTGATACTCGTAGGCCGCCTCGTGGATTTCGCGGTGGAAGTAGCCGCCCTCGATCCCCTTGAGGACGCCGTCCCTGACGGAACCGTCGCCCATCTCCTTGATCTCTTCGAGGTATTCGAAGATCTCCGCTTCGAGTTCGTCGGTGAGGGTTTCGATCGCGAAACTGCCGCCCATCGGGTCGACGATGTCGGCCGCGCCTGACTCCTCGGCGATGATCTGTTGGGTTCGCAGCGCGACCCGAACGGCGTCCTCGCTCGGCAGCGCGAGCGCCTCGTCGTAGCTGTTCGTGTGTAGCGATTGGGTTCCCCCCATCACCGCGGCGAGCGCCTGGATCGTGACGCGGACGATGTTGTTGAGCGGCTGTTGGGCCGTCAGCGACTGGCCCGCCGTCTGGGTGTGGAACTTCAGCCGCTTGGATTCGTCCGCCTCCGCGCCGTACCACTCGTCCATCACGTTGGCGTATATCCGACGGCAGGCGCGGAACTTCGCGACCTCCTCGAAGATGGAGTTGTGGGAGTTGAAGAAAAACGAAAACAGCGGAGCGAACTCGTCGATATCGAGGCCGCGTTCGAGACAGTCCTCGGCGTAGGCGAACCCGTCGGCGAGTGTGAAGGCCGCCTCCTGGGCCGCGGTCGATCCGGCTTCGCGGATGTGATAGCCCGAGACCGAGACGGGATGGAACTTCGGCGTCTCATCGACGGCGAACTCGATCGTATCCGTGACGACATCCAGCGATGGTTCCGGCGGGATGACCCACTCCTTTTGAGCGATGAACTCCTTGAGCATGTCGTTTTGCAGCGTTCCCCGGATCTCCTCGCGAGGGACGCCCTGCTCGTCCGCCAGCGCGATGTACATCGCGTAGATGACCGGTGCGGAGGGATTGATGGTAAAGGAGGTCGAGATTTCGCCGATATCGATGCCGTCGAAGAGGATCTCCATGTCGCGGAGCGTGTCGACGGCGACGCCCTCCCTGCCGACTTCCCCCTCGCTCATCGGGTGGTCGGAGTCGATTCCCATGAGACTCGGCATATCGAACGCCGTCGACAGGCCAGTCTGTCCGTTGTCGGTGAGGTAGTGGAACCGCTCGTTCGTCTCCTCTGCGGTTCCAAATCCCGCGAACTGCCGCATCGTCCACGTCCGGCCGCGGTACATCGTCGGATACGCACCGCGCGTGTAGGGCGGTTCGCCCGGAAAGCCGAGGTCCTCCTCGAAATCGAGATCGTCGATATCCTCGGGCGTGTAGAGCCGATCGACCTCGTGGTTCGAAACGGTCGCAAATCGGTCCCTTCGTTCGCCCTTTTCGAGGAACGGATCGAGCGTCTCATCCTCCCACCGCTGACGAGTGTTCCGAATCCTCTCTAGGTCGCCATCGTCAAACATTACCAAGAATGACGGTAGCTATCCGCAAAAGCGTTGTCGTTGCCGCAGTCCCGGAGAACGGTTTTCGGAACCCTTAATCGATGCGTGTGTGAACGTTCGACAATGACGCGATCAATAGAGTCCGTCTCCCGGGTCGGTGTCGTCGGTGCCGGAACGATGGGAAGCGGGATCGCACAGGTGGCCGCGACCGCCGGATACGATGTGGTAATGCGCGACATCGAACAGGCGTACGTCGACGGCGGGGTCGAGACCGTCGCAGATAGCCTCGAACGATTGGTGAATCGCGGAGCGTTGACCGATGCGGAGGCCGCGGACGTTCGGGACCGAATCACCGGCACGACTGATCTCGGGGACCTCTCGGACTGTGATGTCGTCGTCGAAGCCGCGCTCGAAGACATGGAGATCAAACGGGATATCTTCGCGGACCTCGACGGGATCGTTCGATCGGAAGCGGTTCTCGCGACGAACACGTCGACGCTGTCGATCACGACGATCGCGGCGGCGACCGACCGCCCCGAATCGGTCGTCGGACTGCACTTCATGAACCCGGTTCCGATCATGGACGGCGTCGAGGTCGTTCGCGGAGAGAAGACGGACGATTCGACCATCGACTTCGCTCACGCCTTCGCCGAGGCGCTCGATAAGCAGACGTGGGAGTCCGACGACAAACCGGGGTTCGTCTCCAATCGAATCCTGATGCCGTGGATCAACGAGGGGATCAGAGCCTTCGATGAGGGCGTCGCGACGAAAGCGGACATCGACCGGGGAATGAAACTCGGAACCAACGTCCCGATGGGACCGCTCGAACTCGCCGACCACATCGGACTCGACATCTGTCTACACGCCACGGAGACCCTCCACGAGGAGCTGGGCGATCGCTACACACCGGCGTATCTCCTCAAACGAAAAGTCGAGGCCGGCGATCTCGGCAAAAAGACCGGAGAGGGGTTCTATACGTACGAGTAACGGCCTCAAGTAGCGACCCTTCTGACGATCCTCGACTCTACCCGCCGAGGTGGCGAGCGATGATCTCCTTTTGGATCTCGGAGGTGCCCTCGTAGATGGTCGTCACTTTCGCGTCACGGTAGTACCGCTCGACGTCGAAATCCTTCGTGTACCCGTAGCCGCCGTGGATCTGGACGGCGTCGCTCGCGACGTCGACGGCGGTTTCGCTGGCGAAGTACTTCGCCATGCTCGCCGCCATCGGGTCGACGGTCCCCTCGTTCTTTTCGGCCGCGTCCCGCGCCAACAGCCGGGCCGCCTGCACGTCGGTCCCCATGTCGGCGAGCTTGTGTGCGATCGCCTGGTGCTCCGCGATCGGTTTGCCGAACTGCTCTCGCTCGTGAGCGTAATCGATCGACGCTTCGAGGGCCGCCTGCGCGACGCCGACGGCCTGGCTCGCGATCGCGATTCGGCCGCCGGTCAGAATCGAGAAGGCCGCCTTGAGCCCGGAGCCGACTTCAGTCAGGCGGTTCTGCTCAGGGATTCGAGCGCCTTCGAACAGGAGTGACGTGGTATCGCTGGCCCGGAGCCCGAGTTTCTCCTCTTTCTTTCCGACCGTGACACCGTCGGTGTCTTTCGGAACGAGAAACTGCGTCACCGTATCGGAATCGTCCCGATCGGTCTTAGC
>CAYQWI010000116.1:0-6033 GCA_964421165.1 uncultured Natronomonas sp. | reverse complement strand
TACCGTGCAGACGATGCCCGAATCGGGCGAGACTCGGGCGCCGCGCATCATTTAACACACTCCGCACATCTGGTGAAGACTCGACATCCGGATCGCGAGTTCCCGACGACGAAGTCGGACATTGCATCGGGGGGGTTTATAATAGAGCACCGAACCGATTCGGGAAACCTACACGAACTCAAGTAGCCAGCCCCCTATTTAAATAGGATCGTTTCAGAACTGTTCGAAGATAATGTCACCATACCTAGATTCGGAGTGCCGTTTTAATCCTAACCTTCGACGTTGAAACTGCTCCATAAAAAAGATATCTTCTCGGAATCGGGTCGGTCGGAGTTCATAACGGTCGTTCAGTGAATTTTCAACAGTGAACCGTTGACATGGGTCAACGGGAGTTTATATACTACCAGTCCATAGATACAATTTGTATATGACAGAGTTCAGCCGACGCCGATTCGTACTCGGCACCGCCGCGGTAGCTGCGACTGGCGCACTCGCTGGATGTAACGGGAACGGCAATGGGAACGGAAACGGCAACGGGAACGGCAACGGGAACGGCGAACCGGACACGCTGGAAGGTCGCGTCGACGCGTACCTCACCGACAACGACACCGGCGGATACGACGGAATCGAAGATCACACCGGCGAAGACGAAGTCATCGTCGAGAACGGTGCCGGTGATCAGGGATTCGAGTTCAACCCCGCGGGTATGCGAGTCGATGTCGGGACGACCGTCATCTGGGAGTGGACCGGCGAAGGCGGCGGCCACAACGTCGTCAGTGAGGCCGACTGTGACTTCGGTGACCTCGAAAGCGAACGAACCGACGAAGCCGGCTTCACCTACGAGTACACCTTCGACGAGGAAGGTGCCGCACTGTACGTCTGCGAGCCCCACCGCGCACAGGGGATGTACGGCGGCATCGTGGTCGAATAATTTCGTTCCGTCGAACAGATATTCGCGCTGTTTTTATCACCCGATCGCGTACCGATCGGTGTGAAGCGAGTCACGGATCGGACGTCGAACCCGTTCGGAATGCGCGCGCCGGGCGAACCGGCCGTCTACGGCTACGGTGACGCGAACGCCGACTTTCACGTCATCGGTGCGGACGCCGAAACGCACGGTGGAATCGAAACCGGCGTTCCGTTCACCGACTCTCTCGCCGGCGAACGGCTACAGGCGGTGCTTCAGGCCGTCGGCTTCGCTGCCGAGCAGTACAGCGATGAACCCGATCTCGAGAACTGTTATCTCTCGTATCTCAGGATCTCTCCGGGCGACCCGCTCGATCTGGAGCGGTACATCGACGCCGAGCTACGGGCATTGAACGCCCATATACTCCTACCGGTCGGCGACGACGCACTTTCGTACGTTCTCTCGGAGTTTACGACACGTTCCGGAACCGTGCCGGCGGATTCGAAACGGCTGCATGCGACCGAGATACGGGGCCGAGGATTCCTCGTCGTTCCCGTTCGAGAGCCCGCAGAGTGGGATCGCGGCGACGAGGCGGCGCTGATCGATCGTCTCGAGGCGCTTTTGGACAGCGATTACAGGCAGACGAAAGGCGTCGCGACGCGGATCGGTTGAGCTTTTTCGAGCGAGTCCTAATGCTCGGAGGTCGAGCGCCGGGACCAAAACCGGAGCCAATCGAGGAGCGGCCGACCCTCCCCCTCGACGGTCACCGTGATTTCACCGTCGAATCGCCACGTCGCACATTCGGTCGTCTCACCGTAGGCGAGCGGTACCTGGACTTCGAAGTCGTCGAGCGTCACCGCGATCGCGTCGTCGCGAGCGATCTCCTCGCCGATGACATCTTCGATGACATCGTTCCACGTTCGTCGATCGGGTTTGGTTCGTTGCATGGTTGCGATCGGGGCCGAGAAATCACGGTTCGTTAGTCGCGTTCTTTCGTCGTCACCCGAAGCTCACCGTCGAGACGCCAACGCGCGCGTTCGGCGTCCTCGCCCGTTCCGCTCGGTACGTCGACCTCCAGATCGTCGAACTCGTAGACGATCTCCGCCCCCCGTCCGGAGAGTAAGTCATAGAGGCTGATCGCGAGATCGGGCCACGTCGTTGTCGGGCCGGGGCGATCGTCGGGCTTCGTCGAATCCGCCATACGAACAGTACCCTCCGTACACCCATAGTTTTTTGTGATAGTTGGAGGCCGAGGGGCGAAACGTTTTGTTCGACCGACGCCCCATCGTTCGATATGACTCAAGCTGTTCCGTCCGACCCACCCGAAGACGGTGTCGACAGAGACGTACCCGCCGGACGGGTGACGATATGAACGATACGGGGATCGGATTCGAACTCGGTGTGATCGGGCTTGGAAATACGGCGTTCGAAGGGGACAACAACAGCTACCTGCTCGGTCTCGACTCCGACGCACCGACGACGCTCATCGATACGGGCGTCGCCATCGAGGAGACGCGCCGACAGTTGCGGGCCGGGATCGAACGGCACGGAGAGACGGTTGCCGATATCGATCAGATCCTTCTGACACACCATCACTCGGACCACGCCGGATTGGCCGGTGAGCTACAGGCCGAAAGCGGCTGTTCGGTGTTCGCTCACGAGGCCGACGCACCGCTCATCGAACAGCGGCCGGAGGCAACGAAAGCGAAAGCAGATCGACTCCGTCGGGTGATTAGCGAGTGGGGAATGCCGGAACACAAACAGGACGAACTGCTGACGTTTCTCGAATCGGCATCACACATCGACGGAAAAGCGCCCGATGTGACGCCGATTACCGACGGAACGACGTTCGATCTCGGGCACACCGAACTTCGAGCTGTCCACCTGCCGGGTCATGCGGCCGGACTCGTCGGATACGCCTTCGAAGGCCGGGACGGACCGGAACTGTTCAGCGGCGACGCGCTGTTACCGTACTACACGCCGAACGTCGGCGGCGCGGACACGCGCGTCGAAGGGGCGCTCGGGGCGTATCTCGGGACGCTCGCATCGATCATCGAAGCGAGCTACACTCGTGCGTGGCCCGGCCACCGCGGGCCGATAATCGATCCAGTCGGCCGAGCCGCGGATATCGCGATCCACCACAGAGAGCGGACCGAGCGGGTGCTTTCGGTGCTCGAATCGGGACCCAAAACCCCGTGGGAAGTGAGCGCCGAACTGTTCGGCTCGCTGTCATCGATCCACATCCTCCACGGACCGGGCGAGGCGTTCGCCCATCTCGAACACCTCGACTCAGCCGGTATCGTCTCACGGGACGGTCGCGTCTTCGAGCGCGTCGATCCGGATCCGGACCTCGACGCGGTGTTTCCGGACGTTTCGGATACGATCGCCCGCGATCGGTGATACGGATTGTTGTAACGATTTACCGGTCATCGCCAGCCCGTGTCGGTGATGACCGGTAAAAGACTACAACAATCCGTATGAGTATCGACGGATCAAGAACCACGCTCCTCATCCGCCCGCGGAAACCGAAATCGAAACCGCGTTCCGCTCGGATCGCGATCGTCAACGGAGAGACTGCCGCCGTACGAGTCGACGAGTTTCCGAACGAGGTAGAGACCGATTCCGTCGCCGCTGCTCCCGTCGGCCCGAACGCCGGGGGCGAAGAGCTCGTCGAGGATCTCGTCGGGGATCCCTCCGCCGTCGTCTTCGATTTCTATCTCGATTCGATCCCCGGCGGCGACCGCGGAAACGGAGACCGTCAGATCCGCCGTCGAGTTATGTTCGACCGCGTTATCGAAGACGTTATAGAACAGCTCGTCGACGAACTGGTTCGCTTCGACGTACAGTTCATCGTCGATTTCGGATCGTATCTCGACCGCCGGAGCGTTCGATCGAAGGATCGTCAGCTGTTCGCGGAGCACTGCGGAGAGGTCGATCCGATCGAACGTCCCATCGTCAGTTTCGGATTCGAGAACGATGTTCGCCGTTTCTAACAACTGCTCGATACTTGCCGTCCGATCTCTGATACCCTCAACGGAGTCGTGAGAGGCTGTATCGTTCGGTCGTTCGATGATGTCCGTGTGGTTCGTGATCGCAACGAGATGGTTCCGGATATCATGCCCGAGCAACCGCAACAGGAAGATCAGCGTCTCCTCGCGTTCGTCTTTGCGCTCCACGAGGCGGTGGTTTCGCATTGCCTGCCCCTTGTTCAACCCGACTAAGATACCCGCAGCGGCCCCGACTGAACCAACGAGAACGAGCTCGTTTATCAGTGCTGCCGTGACGGTTCCGGATCGGAGTTCCGGGAGGGCCCCCCAGAGAACGAACAGGCTCATAAGCGCCGTTCCGCCGAAACACCACTTTGCGGTGACGAGACATTCAGCGAGGGACATGCTGCTCCGGGAAACGACTATCCCGGACATCACGACGATGTAGCCGAAGAGAACGTGGACGGTGATCCCCAAGACCGCCTGATTGAGTGCAGTCGTCTGGGGTCGGATGACTCCGAGCCAGAGTGTCAACCCCGAAGCGGCGAACGCAACACCGACCGCCCCGAAGAGCACGCCGAAGTAGGTACAGCGGTGGGAATCGGGCATGGGTTATCGAGACTCAGTGAGTGGTTCGGCTGGCGATCGACATCGAAACCGTCGGAGCCAGCGGATCACAAGCTGTCAACGACCTCTGAGACCGAATCGCCGATGGAGTTCCGATCGTCGGATCGCCCCGCTTCGGGAAACGGTTTCGACGACAATGCGACTGTGCGATCCCGTCGACATATCCGCTCGTTCGGTACCGACACATAGGGTACTTTGGAGTGTTTCGGCTGTCGTATCACAACACGAGGAGCTCGTCGACGACGACCAAGGTCGCAAAGCCGACGAGAAACGCCGCCGTTGCCGCGTCGGCGTATCCGTGTCCGTGTGAGGACGGGACCATCTCGCGGAACACGACGGCCATCATCGCCCCGGCGGCGAATCCGGCTGCCACGGGGAAGATTCCGGTTGCGATCGAGACGAGAAAGAACCCGAAAACCGCGGCGACAACCTGCGGGACGAGCCCCGAAAGCGTCGTATAGACGAGTATCCGTGCGTTCGAGATATCGAGCTCCCCGATCGGGACTGCGAACGCGAACCCGTCGGGAACGTTCTGCAGTCCGATAACGATCGCGAGCAACAGCGCGACCTCCTCCAGACCCGACGCGAACGCGACACCCATCGCCAGCCCTTCCGGTGCGTTGTGAAGAACTATCGCGCCGCCGATGAGCAACGCGCGTCGAATCCGGGACATCTCTTCGGTGGAACTGTCACCCGACCCTCCCTCACGACGCCAGCCAGTGTAGAGCACGTGAAGATGCGGGATAGCGCGGTTCCCGGCCAACAACGCGAAGCCGCCGACGAACACGCCGATCATAACGTGGCCGAGGCCGCCCTCCTCCATCCCCGGGAGAATCAGGCCGAACACGCTCGCGCCGATCATCACCCCGGAAGCCAGTCCGAGCGCGGCGTCGTACACACGGTGGGACACCCGCATACGGAAAAATACGGGCAGCGCTCCGAGCCCGGTCACCGCACCGGCGATCGTCGTCACGAGAAGCATCGTCTCGAACTCGTTCACACACTCACAATCGTCGGGGAAGGATACAAAGGTGTATCCTCTCCGAGTCGCGGGCGCCTCACAGTCGGCAGAGCACGCAGTGTGTCATAGAACTCTTCACAACTACTCAATAACGCGCGTATCGACCAACGCTTATTATGACGAATATAATAGATAATATATCTGCTATGCAAGATATAGAGGCTAAGTCGCTCAACCGAGCTGACGGCTTTCTCTACAAACCGATAAGAATCCCGTGCAGATAGAGGATATGAGGAACTGACCTCTCGTGCCGGTACCCAGAAGGCATTTATGACTCACTAAGTGGTTTACTGTATGGAACGGCGAACGCTATTGGCGACGATGGGTGTGGGAGCCGTTTCACTTGCTGGTTGTATAAGTCGTTTACCGGGTCAGACGCCCTCACCGGACTCCTTCGAGCAATGCGAAACGTTGACCGTACGAATTGAACAGCTACCTGAACCGGCGCAAAACGAGGTCACAGCAACTTTCGATGGTGGTTACTACGAAAC
>CAYQWI010000115.1:0-6039 GCA_964421165.1 uncultured Natronomonas sp. | reverse complement strand
GTCACGAACGGGCCGAGCTCTTCGGCGCGTACAGCGACTTCGGAGAGCAGATCCGCCGCGGATTCGAGATCGTCTAGGTCAACGATTTCGACGGGTGTGTGCATATATCGGTTCGGGATACCGAGACTGAGCGCGGGGATCCCTCCCCGAGACGTGTAAAAGGCGTCGGCGTCGGTTCCCGTCCGCGTCCCCGCGGCCGAAAGCTGCACGTCGATTTCGGACTCTTCGGCCGCGCGTCGAAGCGCCGAAACGAGCGCCGGGTGATTGGAACTCCCGCGGGCGATCACGGGGCCACCGCCCAGATCGACATCGCTCCCCTGGTCGCCGGGCGAGTCGGGGTGATCCGTCGCGTGCGTCACGTCGATCGCGACGACCGCGTCGGGGTCGAGGTCGAATCCGACCATCTGTGCTCCTTTGAATCCGATCTCCTCTTGGACGGTCGAAACCGCGTAGATCGTCGTCTCGGGCTCCGTCTCGACGGCGCGTCTGAACGCCTCGGCGGCGGTCCAGATCCCGATGCGGTTGTCGACGCCGCGCGCGGAGATCCGATCCGCCGTGAGATCGACGATCTCGGTATTGAACGTCACCGGATCGCCGACATCGACGAGTTCGCGGGCCGTGTCACCGTCCTCGACGCCGATGTCGACGTGCTGTTCGTTGATCTCGTCGTACTCGTCTTTGCTCGGATCGCGGAGGTGGATCGCGACCTGCCCGATGACGCCGTCGATCGGCCCCTCGTCGGTGTGAACGAGGACGTGTTGTCCGCGGGTGACGGTCCGATCCGATCCGCCGATCGGCGAGAGCTTCAGAAATCCCTCGTCGGTGATCGCTCTGACCATCAGGCCGATCTCGTCGCCGTGGCCGGCGAAGGCGACTGCCGGTGCGTCCTCCGCTCCCTCGTACACCGCGACTGCGTTCCCGTAGGCGTCGACGCGCGTCTCGTCGGCGTACGGTTCGACGTGCTCCAGCCAGCGGCGCTGTCCGTCCGTCTCGAAGCCCGAGGGCGTCGACAGCGAAAGCAGGTCGTCGAGGAACGCCCGTCGTGTATCGTCCATATGGGGTCGTGGATTCCCCGATACATCAACGTCCCGGAGGCGACTCCTTCAGGTATACCTCCTGCGGCGACGTCCCTCGGTACGCTCGGCATACGAGCGGTATCGAGGGTATAACAATGGCCCGATCCGGACAAGCCGTGGCGTGACGACTCGTCAATGATGAGCCGCGACATCGGCGTCTGGATCGTCGTTTCGATCGTCGCGATCGCCGCTCTCACCGTGTCGGCTGCAACCATCGAGTCGACGCTCTCGACCGACCCGGAGGACATGATCAATCCGGATTACGACACGGTTCCGATCGGCCAGGACACCGCCGAGACGATCCGTCAGGAGATGGAATCGTCCGGCGACGACGACTTCACCGACGATCAGACCGCATCCGATCCGGAGCCACAGCCCGGCGGCGGTGATGATCGAATGAGTGAGGGCTCAACGACGCCGGAACAGTCGCTGCTCGATCGGCTGTTAGACGCGCTCATGTATCTACTCGCGGCGGTCGCTGGAGTGACGATCGCCGCCGTGGCAGTGTCCCGTCGCGATCGGTTGTTGCGGATGCTCACCTACGCGATCTTACCGCCAGAAACGATGGACGATCGGTCCGAAAGCAGCGATCGATGGCCGCGAACGATCCCGCCGGATCCGATCGGATTGACGTGGCTCGCGCTGGCCGGAGCAGTGAACCCGGAACGACCTGAGAGCATGACGCCTCGGGAGTTCGCGGAAGCGGCTATCGACGCCGGCTTCGACGAGCAGGCGGTCGCGCGACTGACGGAGGCGTTCGAAGAGATCACGTACGGAGGCCAACCCATCACGGCGAATCACGAACGGATAGCGATCGAACTACGGGAGCGACTCGGACTGGGAGACGCCGATGAATAACCGACAGCGATGCCTCCTCGTCGTCGGGTTCTCGGCGCTGGCGGTTGCCGTCTCGGCCGTAGCGGTCCCGGCGGTCGAGGCGAGTCTCCCTGTCGCGGCGCTCGTTGCCACGTTCGGCAACGACTACGTCCTCGCTGCCGTCATCGCGCTCGGTATCCTCGTCGCGTTCGTCGGCGTTTTGAGTTTCCAGCTTCGAGCCGGCGTCATCGAAACGATCCCTCCCGCCGTCGAGGGGACCGACCTCGAGCGTCCCGGGAAGGGGATCGACGAGTTGCTGCGATCGCTGTCGTCGGTTTGGGTGACGCCGGAACACCGCCGGTTACATCGACAGCTTCGAACGACCGCGATCGATACCGTCGCTTCCGTCACTCGGTACGGCGATTCGGCCGCTCGACAGCGGGTCGACGATCGGAGCTGGACCGACGATCCGGTCGCGGCGGCGTTCATCGACACCGAACGGCTCGATCCGCCGCCGATCTCCAGCCGGATTCGAGCCCGACTCACGGGAGACGATTGGTTCCGGGATCGGTATCGACGAACGGTCGGCGCGCTGGAGTCCCTGGAGGAGTCCGAATGACGATCCGGGAGACGCGGCGGTGGGGCGGGATCGTCGCTATCTCGCTTTTCGCCGGGGCGGTCGGACTTCTCTCGCAGCGATCGGGCGTGTTACTGCTGGCGGTGATCGGTGTCGGGTACGCCGCGTATCCGCGAATCATCTCTCAGCCCCCGACGCCGGATCTCGGCGTCGAGCGAACGATCGACCCGACCGCGCCGACGGCAGACGATACGGTCGAAGTCACCGTGTCCGTGACGAACGAGGGCGATCGATGGCTCTCCGATCTCCGGATCGTCGATGGGGTTCCGACGCTGTTGTCCGTCGAGGGGGGAACGCCCCGACACGCGACGACGCTCGCCCCCGGCGATTCAGCGACGTTCGAATACGAACTGAAAGCCAGGTTCGGCCGTCATCGATTCGAGCCGATGACGGTTCTGAACCGGAATCTGAGCGGCTCGGTCGAACGCCGAACGAGCCACATGGAGCCGACGGTTGTCGACTGTACGGCGACCGACTCCGGCTCGTCGACGCCGCTCCGTCGGATCACCGGCTTCGTGTCCGGACAAGAGGTTACGGACACGGGGGGCGACGGGATCGAATTTCACCGCACTCGCGAGTATCGGGCGGGCGATCCTCGGAATCGGATCGATTGGCGACGAGTCGCAAAAACGGGGGAGCTGTCGACGATCGAATTCAGGGAAGAGCGCGCCGCATCGGTGGTGCTATGTCTCGATACTCGATCGGAACACTCCGCGGACGGGGTCGCATACAGCGCCATCGCCGCGGACCGGCTCGCGATGGGGCTCCTTTCAGACGCACACGAGGTGGGTATAACGGCGTTCGACGCGCCGTCGTCCTGGGTTCCACCCGGCGTCGGTTCGGGCCATCTAACTCGGATCCGGCATGCGCTCGATACGGAGCCGGCGTTCGGGACGCCCGCCGTACGGAGTGTGGCCGACGGCGGTCAGAGACGGTCGAGCGTCACGGAGCGATCCCCCGCGTCGGTCGACACACTGCGGAGGCGTCTCGGCCCGAACACACAGGTCGTGTTCCTCTCACCCCTTCTCGACGACGAAATCGCGAATACAGCGAGAACGCTCGAAGCCACCGGTCATCCGGTCGTCGTTGTCAGTCCGGACGTAACCGGACGGGAGACGATCGGACAACGATCCGCGGCGCTCGAACGGGCGTCTCGCCTTCGACGGCTCAGGGAGGCCGGCATCCCCGTCATCGACTGGAACGTCGACTCGAATATCGAGACGGCTCTCGGTGGGATCCGATGAAACGAGCGATTCACAAGCCGACAGTTCCGGGAATCGGGATGGCGATCGCGGCCGCGACCGTCTCGATCGCGTTACGCCTCGACAGTCGCGGTCAGTGGCTCGCACTTTTCGTCGCCGTGTTGGGTATCGGATTCCTCGCCGGTGGCGTCATCCTCCGGAGACGCGAACCGTCGGTCCTCGGAACGGCTTTTTTCGCCGTCGGCACCGCCTGGATGGTCGGCAGCCTCGGTATCGCGATCAGCTCGCCGCCGCTTTTGACCCAGCGAATCGAGTTGGTGCCCAGTCTGCTCGGGCTGTTCGTGCTCTTCGTTGGCCTTGTCCCGATTCGCCGGGGATGGGAACGGCGGCTCGTCGCGACGGGAGCAGCGCTGCTTTGGATCGGCGTCGTCACGGGAGGGGTCGTCCAGAATACGGGCCCGGTAACGCTTTTAATCGCCGGAATCGCCGTCGTGTTCGCGTGGGACGCGGCCGAACAGAGCGTCTCGTTGGGGCGACAGATCGGCCGAGAAGCCGAAACGATCCGAGCGGAGGTAACACACGGGTTCGGCACCGCCGGCGTCGGTGTCGGCGTTTTCATCGTCACCGCGCTACTCTACCGATTCGGCGCCGATGGGCTTCCGCTTGGAGGATTCGTCGCGTTGCTCGTTGCCGGCTTCGTGTTGGCTATCGCGCTTCGGCGGTGATCGTCGGCACGGGCACCGATTCGAGGACGTCTCCGATGACGCTTCGTTTCTCGACGCCTTCGATTTTCGCCTCCGGCGTCAGAGCAAGTCGGTGTGCGAGAGCGGGTGAGGCGACGTTTTTGACATCGTCCGGCGTCGCGTAGGACCGTCCTTCGATCGCGGCACGAGCGCGAGCGATCTCGAAGAGTCGCTCCGTCCCTCGGGGGGAGACGCCCGTCTCGACCCGGTCATCCGCGCGAGTTTCCCGCGCTAATGAGACGATATATCGCTTGATATCATCGGAGACGCGAACCGATTCGGGCGCTGCCCGTAGCGCGTCGATCTCTTCCGGCGTACAGACTCGCTCGGTGTCCCCTCTCGACGACCGGCGCTCGGATCGTCGATCCAGCAGTTCGATCTCCCCTTCGACTGTCGGATATCCGAGACTCGTCTGGATCATCAGCCGATCCTTCTGTGCTTCCGGTAGCTCGAAGGTGCCTTCCGACTCGATCGGATTCTGCGTTGCGATGACGAAAAACGGCGTCGGAAGCTCGTGGGACTCGTTTCCGACCGTTACTTGCCCCTCTGCCATCGCTTCGAGCAGGGCGGCCTGCGTTTTCGGGGACGCGCGGTTGATCTCGTCGGCCAGTACGATGTTGGCGAAGAGCGGTCCCGGCTGAAACTCGAACGTTCGGCTCTGTTCGTTGAAGATCTCCGTCCCGGTTACGTCCGACGGGAGCAGATCCGGGGTGAACTGAACTCTGGAAAACGAAAGGCCCAACGCGTCGGCGAGGGTGCGCGCGGTCAGCGTCTTTCCCGTCCCCGGAACGTCTTCGAGCAAAACGTGACCGTCCGCGAGAAATCCGGCCAGTATTGTCGTCAACACGTCGTCATCGATGATGACTGTTCGGGATACGTTTTCGCGGATCTCTCGGCACCGTCGTTCGACGGACTGGCTGTTCATGCGTGAGTGAGCGTCACGATACACGGGCTTTGTTAGCGTCGCGGTACTTCCGTGATCGGGTCGGGATCGACAAAAAGAACGGCCGGTCGCGTCTGCGCTGCTATTCGCGGAGGGTGACCGCGGAGTCATCGATGTTGTCGACGGCGTCTTGATCCAACACGTACTCGTCCTCGTCGGCGTTATCCCAGCCGAGTTTCGATCGAATTCGGTCGGTGAGCTTGGGCTTCGGATCGACGTACGCCGTCTCCCCTTTGACCTCGGAGATCGTCCCGATTTTCGTCCCAGTCGCGTTGTATACGTCCTTTCCTTCGTCTTCCGCTGTCAGGCGTGCCATAGTGGAACTCCGTCCGGACGGAGGCAGTAGGTCCCGTTTGTTAGCTGGCGCGTACCGGTCGCCCCCGGAATCACGGTGTGCTTTATATGTCCGTCGGAACGGAACCCCACAATAGGCGAACGAATCGAAGCCGGTGAGAGCAGCCGCTCGCGCTCACGCTGTACGGTGATTTTATATACTACAAACCGCCTACCTCAGGTAACGTCAGTGAAATTCGAACGTACTATATGAATCATTCGCTCTCTTCGCTCGTTAGCACCGACGATCCGCGCCTCTCCCGCGACGAGTTCCGGGAAATCCCTTCGA
>CAYQWI010000114.1:0-6048 GCA_964421165.1 uncultured Natronomonas sp. | reverse complement strand
TTCTGTTGTAGGCGGGGACGGTCTCGATTTCGACGCCGTCTACCGTTCGATCGTCGCCGTAGGCGACCCTGTGCACGTCGTAGGGCAGCTCCTCGGGCTCTCGGACGTCGCGGCCGCTGTTTTCTCTCACCCCGTCGGCCGAGACGGCTTCGTACACGACGACGGTCGCGTCGTCGCTCGCGACACGCTCGACGCCGTCGTCGTCGTAGTGGTGATCGTGTGTCACGACGACCACGTCGGCGTCTCGGGCGTCGTAGGCGTCGCCGCTCGGGTGATCGGCCGGCCCGTACCGCTCGCTCCACGTGCCGTCGAGCGTGCCGTACCGGCCGGGATCCGTGTACACAACGGCGTCGTTTCCTTCGATTCGGGCGGTCGCGTAGCCGAACCAATCCACCGTCAGGCCGTCGTAGCGAACCATGTCCATACCCTTATCAAACGAGGATAAAAGCGTTCAGGTGGACCGCCCGAAGCTCAGCGTCGTGAGAGCTCAGCGACGGTCGCTGTCTGACGACGCGAGATGAGCACTTATGACGAGCGCCCCGGTAGTGACACCAGAGACAGCATGAGGGACGCTATCGACACCTACGATTCGCGGCGGTCGACGGTTTACGCGCCGAACGGAATCGTCGCAACGAGCCAGCCGCTCGCGGCGGAGGCGGGAGTCAACACCCTGCGGAACGGCGGGAACGCCTTCGACGCGGCGGTCACGGCCGCAACGACGCTGACCGTCGTCGAGCCGTTCAGTACGGGCCTGGGAGGAGATGTGTTCGCGCTCTACCGCACCGCCGACGGCGACGTCGGCGCGATGTCGAGTATCGGTACCGCTCCGACGGGAGTGGATCTCGAAACGCTCCGTGAGCAGGTGCGACGGGAGACACTGGCAGGCGAAGAACCGCATTCGTTCCCGGACCGGGGTCCGCACACGGTTACCGTCCCGGGATCCGCGCGCGGTTGGGAATCGCTGTTAACCGAACTCGGGACGATCTCGCTTCGGGAGGCGCTGGAGCCGGCAATCGAGTACGCGGCGGACGGCTTTCCGGTAACGGACGTTATCGCCACTCAGTGGTCGATGTGGGCCGAGAATCTCGTGAGCGACGCCGCTCGGGAGACGTATCTCTTCGATGGGGAGCCGCCGGCGGCGGGTGACCGCGTGACGCTCCCGTCGCTCGCGGAGACGTATCGAACGCTCGGAGAACACGGCTCGGACGCGATGTATGAGGGACCACTCGGCGAACAGGTCGTCGACGAAGTCCAATCTCGAGGTGGATATCTGTCCGCGGCGGATCTGGCGTCGTTCGAAGCCCGGTTCGTCGATCCGATCTCGACGACGTACAACGGAACGACCGTGTATCAACTCCCGCCCCCGAATCAGGGTCCGATCGCGCTCGAAGCGTTGAACATCGCCGAGGAGCTCCGCACCGGAGACCGCTCGCCCGAATCCATCGATCGGACCCACGCTCTCGTCGAATCGATGAAGCGAGCGTTTCACGACGGCCATCGGTTCGTCGCGGATCCGGAGTACGAGTCCGTCCCGACGATCTGGTCGAAATCCCACGCGAAACGGCGAGCGGAGACGATCACGGATCGTGCGGCGACCGACGTCTCCGGCGAGTTCTCCGGCGCCGACGGTGACACCGTACTGATCACGGCGGCCGATGGCGACGGGAACGTCGTCTCGCTCATCAACTCGTTGTTCAAGCCGTTCGGGAGCGGCCTCACTGCCGGCGATAGCGGCGTCTTACTGCAAAACCGGGGGAGCTCGTTTTCGTTCGACAGCGACGCGCTGAACCGGTTCGCCCCCGGCAAGCGGCCGTTCCACACGCTCATCCCGTCGGTGGTGAAGTTCGACGACGACGACTGGGCGGCGTTCGGCGTCATGGGCGGGTATATGCAGCCGCAGGGACACCTGCAGGTGCTTTCGTCCATCGTCGATCACGGATCCGACCTCCAGACCGCCCTCGATCGGCCGCGGTGGCGGTATCGCGAGAACGGCGAGTTGGCCGTCGAGTCCCGGATCGACGATACCGTCCTCACGAAGTTGGTTCGTCGCGGTCACGCCGTCCGGGTCGAGACCCCCGACGAGTTCGGCGGCGGCCAGATCGCGCGGTTCGAAAACGGCGTCCTCTCCGGGGCGACGGATCCGCGGAAGGACGGGATCGTCTCGGGATACTAGCTCCCCGTTCGTTTATATAGCCTCGTCCGCTCCGTACTGCTCGCGGACCCGCTCGACCTCGGCCGCGTAGCGCTCTCGCGTCGCTTCGTTCCCCACCGTTTCGAGCTTCTCGCGATCGACGTCGATCGCCGCGGTAATCTCTTTCGACCGGAGCAGTTGGACGCTGAAGTGTTTGACGACGCACTGGGAGCCATCGGGGGTCGCGTAGACGAGTTCGACGAGCGACTCGTCGCCGTAGTCGCGCTCGACGAGCCAGAGCCGTTCGGTGTCGGCCATTGACGGACGTGCGTGTCGGTCGGGTTTGTACCTGCCGCTCTCTATTTATATATCAGGGCTCACGACAGCCCATCAGCTCACTCGTCGAGTGCGTCCCTGAATCGGCGTTTTATATATGCGTAGTCGTACGGCGGCCGTTCGGACGGATCGCACGGCTCGACGTCGCAGACGATCACGTCCGTTCCGTCGTGTTCGATCGCCTCACGGTACGCGTTCGAGAATGCCTCGGCGCTCGACACGCCCGTCGCTTCGAGTCCGGACGCGCGGGCGATGGCGACGAGGTCGACGCCGTCCGTCGGGGTGGGTTGCCCGCCGGTCGTTCCGTACTGGTCGTTCTTCCAGACGACGACGGTGAGGTTCGGCGGGTCGTACTTCGCGATGGGGACGAACGCTCCCAGCGACATCAGCGCCGATCCGTCGCCGTCGAGCACCGTCACCTGATCGTCGGTCGACATCGCGAGCCCGAGCCCGATCGAAGCGGTCACGCCCATGCTCCCCCACTGGTAGAAGTTCCGCTCCCGATCCTCGACGCCGGCGAGGACGTACGACGCGACGCCGAGGTTCGAAACGATAGCCGCGTCGGGCGTCGTTTCGATGACGATTTCCGTACACTCGTGTTGGTCGGCTCGCTCGGTGTCGGGATCAGTACTCATCTTTCGCTCCGAACAGGGACGCTTCGAGCAGCAAGATGTACGGTTCCTCGGTCGAGAAGGCGGTCTTCGTCGCCATGTCGACCAGCTTCTCGATATCGTCCGACTCGGTGACGCTGTGATTTCTGATTCCGAGCTCGTCGAGTATCTTCGGCATGGAGTATCCGAACGGCACCTGCGCCAGGTTGAACTCGCCGAGGTCGCCGCGGCGAGTCACGAGTCCGACGAACGGGATCCGGGCCGGTTTGCTCAACGACCCGAGCGCGTTGATCGTCGTGGCGAGCCCGCTCGATTGACAAAGCACTGCACTGCGTTGGCCGCCGAGCCACGCGCCCGATGCGACGCCGATCGCTTGCTCTTCGCGCGTCACCTCGACTGTCCTGAAGTAGTCGTCGGCCTTCGCTCGCTCTATCAACGGAGAAATCGCCGTATCCGGGAGACACGCCACCGTCTCGACCTCGTTTTCTTTGAGCGATGAAAGCGCCTCGGTTTCCCAATCCATACCCGTACCACCGTGCAGTGGGTTGTCAGTGTTTGGGGCCTCCCGTGCGTTGATTTATATGTCCGCTCTGGAACTATCCGTACGACTCGATTAGTTATGACGCACTCGTTCGACCCACTCGAAACCACTATCGCAGACATCCACGCGGCGATGGATGACGGCCGCGTCAGCGCGGAGGAACTCGTCGACGTGTATCTCGACCGCATCGATGCGTACGACGGCGAGCTGAACGCGATCTTGACGCTGAACGACAACGCCCGCGAGCGCGCTCGCGAACTGGACGCACAGCTGGAACGCGACGGGTTTGTCGGTCCCCTTCACGGCGTTCCGACGATCCTGAAGGACAACCAGAACACCCACGACATGCCGACGACGGCCGGATCGGTGGTACTGGCCGATTCGAGGCCGTCGGAGGACGCGACCGTCGTCTCCCGGCTCCGAGACGCCGGTGCGATCGTTCTCGCGAAGGCGAACTTACAGGAGCTGTCGTTCGGCGTCGATTCGATCAGTTCGCTCGGCGGCGAGACGCGAAACGCCTACGACCTCGATCGACGGCCGTCGGGTTCCAGCGGCGGGACGGCAGCGGCCGTCGCCGCCAATTTGGCCGCGATCGGCACTGGAACCGACACCTGCTCGTCGGTGCGCTCGCCGCCGGCGTTCAACTGCCTCGTCGGACTCCGGCCGACGATCGGGCTCGTCAGCCGAACCGGGATCGTTCCGCTGAGCCTGACTCAGGACACCGCGGGCCCGATAACCCGGACCGTCGCCGACGCCGCCCGGATGCTGGACGTGATGGTCGGCTACGATCCCGACGACCCCGTCACCGCGAGGGGGGTCGATCGAATTCCGGAGGACGGGTACGCCGCCAGTCTCGATTCGACCGACCTCGACGGCGCCCGAATCGGCGTCGCCCGACAGTTCTTCGGCTTGCAGGAGGACGGGGCCGACGAATCCGACGCCGAGAGGATAACGGCCGTCATCGATGACGCGATCGGAGAGTTGGACGCGGCCGGCGCGACGGTCGTCGATCCAGTCGAGGTCGTCGACATCGACCGCCTGAAAAGCGCCCGAGTGGTCGGCTACGAGTTCGCCCGCGACTTCGGTCGATACCTTTCGGAGCTCGGCGATGCCGCGCCTTGTGACTCGCTCGCGGAGCTCATCGGTACCGGCGACGTCGCGCCAGCGATCCAGTCTCGGATCGAAGCCGCCGACATTTTCGAGGGCGACGCCGCTTCACTGGAGACGAACGTCGACTACCTCCGCCGACTGCAGCGACAGCGGGAACTCAGAGACGAGGTCCTTTCGAGGATGATCGACGAGGATCTCGACGCCGTGCTCTACCCGCCGTCGACCGTCCCGCCCGTCGAGATTCCGAACCACCAACCGTTCGGGGAGATGAACTGCGAACTGTCCGCTCACACCGGATTACCCTCGATCGTCGTCCCGGCCGGCTTCACCGACGATGGACTGCCGGTCGGAGTGGAGCTTCTCGGGCGCGAGTTCGCCGAACCGCGGCTGTTCGAGTTAGCCGCTGCGTTCGAAGCGGAAACGGATCACCGTCGCCCCCCGGGGCGATTCACGTAACGCCGCGTCGACGCGTCACGCTGATACGGATTCGGCCCGAGCATCCGATATGGACGCGGCGGCGCTCAAAGCGCGAGTTTCGGAGCTACCTCACGAGCCGGGGATCTACCAGTTCGAGGCCGGCGATCGCGTGCTGTACGTCGGAAAGGCGGTCGATATTCGGGATCGAGTCCGATCGTACGCCGATCCGCGAAGCGAGCGGATCCGTCGAATGGTGGCGGCCGCCGAGCGGATCGATTTCGCCGTCACCGATACCGAGACGCAGGCGCTGTTGCTCGAAGCGAACCTCATCAAGCGCCATCAGCCGCGGTACAACGTCCGACTGAAGGACGACAAATCCTATCCGCTCGTGGCGATCACTGACCACGACGTTCCCCGGATCGAAGTCACCCGCGACCCCGACGAGGGCGCGACGGTCTTCGGACCGTTCACGGACAAGGGTCGCGTCGAGACGGTGCTCAAGGCGATTCGTCGGATCTACGGGCTACGCGGCTGCTCGGACCACAAATACGAGGGGAGGAATCGACCCTGCCTCGACTACGAGATGGGGCTGTGCACCGCGCCCTGTACCGGCGAGATCGGCGTCGACGCCTACGCCGAGGACGTCGAATCGGCCGTTCGGTTCTTCGAAGGCGAAACGGGGGCGCTCGCCGAACCGCTTCGGCGGCGGATGGGCGAGGCCGCCGAGGAGCAGTCCTTCGAGCGCGCGGCGGCGCTTCGCGACGAACTCGACGCCGTCGAGGCGTTTCACGGCGGCGGCGGCGACGCCGTCACCGGACGCAGCGAGGAGCTTCTTGACGTGTTGGGCGTCGCGATCGAGGGCGAGCGCGCGACCGTCGCCCGACTCCACAGCGAGGACGGAA
>CAYQWI010000113.1:0-6086 GCA_964421165.1 uncultured Natronomonas sp. | reverse complement strand
TTCAGCTCTCCGAATACGGCGAGATATCCGTGTCGAACGCCGAGATACTCGAGTTCCAGCGCGATATCGGCTCGGATATCGGGACGCCGATCGACATCCCGACGCCGCCCGGCGTCGGCCGCGACCGCGCCGAGTCCGAGCTCGAAACGACGAAAGCGCGGCTCGAAGCCGCCGAGGACGTCGAGGTGGGCGAGATGTTGGTCAACGCCCCGATCCAGGGATCGACGTATCCGGGTCTCCGAGAATCCGCTGCAACGCACGCCTACGAAACGAGTCTCGACGTATTTCCGGTCGGCGCCGTCGTTCCGCTGATGAACGGCTACCGCTACGCCGAGATGGTCGAGATCGTCAGAGCCGCAAAGCGGGGGCTTGGATCCGACGCTCCGGTCCACCTGTTCGGAGCCGGGCATCCGATGATGTTCGCGCTGGCCGTGGCGGCTGGCTGCGATCTGTTCGATTCGGCCGCCTACGCGCTGTACGCCCGTGATGGGCGATACTTGACTGTCTCCGGAACCGATCACCTCGACGACCTCGAGTACTTCCCGTGTTCGTGTCCGATCTGTACGGAACACACGCCGGCGTCGCTTCGGTCGCTCCCCGACGGTCGACGCGAGGAACTGCTCGCCCGCCACAACCTCCACGTCAGTTACCGGGAACTTCGGACGGTAAAACAGGCGATTCGGGAGGGGAATCTCTTCGAACTCCTCGAACGGCGCGCGCGGAGCCATCCGGCGATGGTCGACGGCTACCGGGCGCTTTTGGACGACGCCGACGGGCTCGAACGGCACGATCCCGTCTCGAAGGGCTCGTTTTTTTACCTCTCTGCGGACTCGGCGCGTCGTCCGGAGGTGTCGCGATACCACGACCGACTCTCGCGAGTGGTGGTCGACGAGGAGCGTGTCCTGCTGTCGGCCGGCGACGACAACAGCCGCTTCGATGCGACTTGGCGGCTCCGCCCGCCGTTCGGGCCCGTCCCGCCCGCACTTTCGGAAAGCTACCCGCTGACCGCGGAATGTCCGGAGCGACTCGATCGAGCAGCCTACGAGGCGGCCGCCGAGGGCGTCGCTCGTCTCGTCGAGACGAACCCCGACACCGAGTTCGCGATCGCCCACTGGGAGTGGCCCCAGTCGGCGCTGGGAGAACTTCCCGAGGATGTCGAGGTTCTGTCGCTCGGTCCCGACAGCGAATACGAGGGATGAGAACCAGTCGAGTTCACTCGATCGTCGGCACGGCGATCTCGGATACGATCTCGTCGAGAATCGCCCGCTTATCGGCGTTCTCGACGCGAGCGTCCGGGGTCAAGACGAGACGGTGAGCGAGCGTCTCGGGGGCGACCGAGCGGACGGTGTCGGGAGTGACGAAGTCTCGACCCTCGAGCACCGCCTGCGCGCGCGAAACCTCGAAGAGTCGCTGCGTGCCGCGAGGGGAGACGCCGACTTCGACGCGTCGATCCGATCGCGTCCCGCGAGTGATCCGCAGCATGTACTCCAGCACGTCATCGTCGACGCGAACCGACTCCGGAACCGACTGGAGTTCGCGAACGAGCTCGGGCGAGAGGACAGACTTGACCCTCGGGCTCCGCTCGTGGCGATCGGCCCGCCGACGAAGGAGCGTCCGTTCGCCCTCGAAGGAGGGATAGCCGATGGAAGTCTTCACCAGGAACCGATCGACTTGCGCCTCGGGAAGCGGGAACGTCCCCTCGTATTCGATCGGGTTCTGCGTCGCGATGAGAAAGAACGGCTCCGGAAGCTCGTACGTTTCGCTGCCGACACTCACCTGGCCTTCCTCCATCGCCTCCAACAGCGCACTCTGGGTTTTCGGCGGCGCGCGGTTGATCTCGTCGGCCAACACGACGTTCGCGAACAGCGGCCCCTCGTTGAACTCGAAGGCGCGGGACTCCTCGTTGAAGATGTGGGTGCCGGTGATGTCGGACGGGAGCAGATCCGGCGTGAACTGGATCCGGGAGAACGAGACGCCCAGCGCGTTCGCGACCGACTTCGCCGTCAGCGTCTTGCCGGTTCCAGGCGTATCTTCCAGGAGAACGTGTCCACGAGAGAGCAATCCGACGAGGACGGTTTCGAGGAATTGACGCTCGCAGACGACAGCCTCTCGGATTGTGCGGATGACGTCGTCGCACGATTCGGCGGCGGAGGCGTGATCCATGAACGACCTATCGGCAGCGAGCCCAAATACTCGTTGGAAGGGGAAACGGAGCTCCGAAGTCGACGGCGAGTGTCAGTTCGAACCGATTCGGGCCGCAAAGAGCAACACGAACGCGGCGAGCAAGAGGTACAGTAACGCGGAGATCGATCCGGCACCGGTTCCGAGCGAGAACGCGGCGTAAGCGAGCGCGATCGTGATCGCGCCGACGACCGCGCTCGCAGTGACGTGGACGAGCTCAACCCGCCCCGTCGGCGCGTCTCGGCCGAGTTGGGCGCTCAGCCCCATCGAAAAACCGCCCGCGTCCCACGCGAGGACGGCTCCGATCACGCCGAGAAGGGTCGCGTCGGTCGGCGCGCCGAGGTTGCCGGCGAAGAGGGCGGCCGCGAAGATACCGAACGCGCCGCCGCCGAGCCGCCGCCGGGATCCGGTGAGCAGTCCGAACAAAAAGAGGAGACCACCGAGTCCGCCGACCGCGAGCGCGAGGGGCGAATAGAGCGCGCTCGCGGCGATCGAAACCACAGCCCAACACAGCGCGATCGCGCCGCCGAACCGCGTCGCTGCCCCGTCGCGATCGATCATCGCGTCCTCCCTCTGAGTGGGGTTTCGAGCGGCTCATCAGGGGACCACTCGACGACGGGGATATCGGCGTTTCGAAGCCCGCGAACGTCGAGAGATCGGCTGAGACGGGCGAGCCGATGACCCGGCGTTCGGTCTGCGGTCGGATCCGGACTGACGACCGCGGTCGGATAGCCGTGCGCCCGAAGCCGTTTGAGAACGTGCGTCGTGTAGCGATCACAGAGCGGCGAGACGACGAGCAGCTGTGCGTCGGCCGGAAGCCGGCGCCGAAGCCGTCGTCGACACTCGAGTGGATCCGGATTCGTCGCTGGCGGGACGGACGAAAACGCCGAATGAACCGCGAGGTCACGCAGGCCGATATCCTCGTGATCCATCCCGCTCGACGGGAGGAGCCAGTACTCCTCGCCGCCGAGCGTTCCGAGGCCGACCCGATGACCCGAAGCGAGCAGCGTAACGAACAGTCTCCCGGCGGCCTCGACGGATCGATCGACGGCGTGCGTCGCGTCCCCACTCGGAGCGACGTACGCCGAACGATACGTGTCAACGAGGATCACCACCGTTGCCGTCCGTTCCCGGTGGAACTCGAGGGTCGCGCGCTCGCCGGTTCTCGCGAGCCGGTTCCAATCGATTCGGTTCCACGGATCGCCGAGACGGTACTCCCGCGTCGCGTAGAACTCCGTTCCGTCGCCGCCGGTCGCGGTCGCCATCGAACCGGCGTGTTGCGCCCTATGTGCCGAAATTGGGATCGGAGCATCGATCGGGTCATACCGCGGCACGCACCCGATCGCCGACGTCGAGTCGATCGCGATCTCGCGTTCCATCGAACCGGGAAGGTTTCGCGCGACGGCTCGGATCGGGCCGAACTCGTGGCGGCCGCGCTCGGCGCGTACGGTGTAGGTTATCTCTTCGACCCCTCCGGGTCGGAGAACTGTCGCCGCTCGCGGCGACCCGTCGACGATATCGAGTTCCGGCGGAACCGTATCCGAGAGGCGGAGATCGGAGAACACGCTCGACCCGTCGTTCGCGATCGACACCGTCACCTCGACCATCTCGCCGACGTCGGGATCGTCCCGGCTCACCGAGCGCGTTACCGAAAACTCCGGGGAGGGGACAGATACCGATTGCGCGTACGCCGCATAGACGATACCAACGACGCCCGAGAGAGCGATCGCCGCCTGCTCGAGCAGCAATCCGAGGCCGAGGCCGATTACCGCGACGACGCCGATGCCGTACCAGTGGTTCGTCCGACGCGTTCGCGGAAGCTCCGAGAGGTCGACGCAATCGGTCTCCGATTCTTCGGTTGGGCGATCGGGTTCGAGCAGCCCATCCGTTCGTCCGAGGACGGGGAGTCTCTCGATCAAGCCGCTTCGAGACGCCGGTTTCTCTCTGTCTCGGGAGTTCGAACACACTCCCGAGACGTCTACGATCGCATCGATAGCGCGAGAGAGAGAGAGCCGAAACGCCCTCTCGGGGACGAAAATACGCATCAACCGAAGCGACGGGGGCGTCATCGACGACTGGCTCGCCCCGAAGAAGTCGGCCGCATAGGGATCCTCTGTCCACCGTCCGGATTCGAGATGGGCGACGGCGTCCGTCGAGGACCGATCGGTGTACGCCTCGAACGCCTCGGCTGCGATCGCTTTCGTCCGCTCGACGAATCGGTCGCTCGAGTGGATGCGGCGGTCAGCGAACTGGGCGAGTAACGCTTCGAGGTCGTCGCCCGGTACCGGCGGTTCGAACGCCGGTGCCGAATCGAACAGTGTTCCCTGAGAGAGCTCGAGCTCGGATCGGAGGACAGGAGGATCCTGATCGAAGTCGACGACGATGGCGACCGAGTACAAAAGGAGCGCGCCGACAATCAGCAACATCCCACCCACACCGATGGGGAGTGCGACCGATCCGGGAGCGGCGGTTTCGATCGCCGCGAGCGTGCTCGCGACGACGCCGACGAAGATTAAAATCGCGCGAGTGTTCATTCGTCTCCGCGCACCTCTTCACCGTCTGTGTGCGCTTTGTCGTTCTCTCTGCTCGCATCTCCGTGCGCCGCGCCGCCCTCGATTCGGCGGCGGAGCGCGGTAGCGGTTCGCTCGCGATCCCCGTTCGGCTCGTACTGACCGTATCTGACCTCCTCGAACAGACGGGTGAGCTCGCGGGCATCCTCCGGACTGACCCCGGCTTCGACCGCCGCGGAGGCGAATTCTCGAGGCGTGGTCGAGTTCGGCGATCGGACATCGAGGTCGTCGGTCAGCGCCCGCCACGCGCGGTACACCTCGTTTTCGATCGCGCTCTCCGTCTCGGGAGCCCCGTCGCGTTCGACCGCCCGATCGGACGTGTTCGGATCCGAGCCGGACGATCCTGCGTCCAGCGTCAGTCCGAGCGATCGAATCCGACCCGACAGACGGGGGGAGAGCATCGTCGCGGCGAGAACGACAAGCACGACGAATACGCTTCCGAGAACGACGCTCGACAGCGGCTCGGGTTGTTCTGTTCCCTCCTCGCCGGGGGGGTCGCCCCCGCCGGTGTCGCCGGGATCCATCGGCACTGGATCGACCGATCCAGCGAGCCACCAAAACCCGAGGATGATGATCGCGGCGAGGAAAATAAAGGCGACGACGGTTGGAAGTGACGAGACGAGATCGCGGCGGTACCGAATCACGAACCAAACGCCGCCGACGATTGCTGCGATGATCGCGATCGCGAGGAGGAGTACGAAGAGCCCCAACAGGACGATGAGGATCTCGCTCAGAAATGGGACTGAAAGGTCGCCGACGGAGTCGGGACTCCGCGGGGCACCAGCGTCGCCGGATCCGGATCCGGTTCCGCTCCCCGACCCGGTCGATCCGGTCTCGATCGGAGTCCGAAGCGTCGCCGCGGCGATCGAGATAGCCAAGATTCCGAGGAGAGAGATCACTGCGAACTGGAGGGTCTGCCGATCCACAGATACGGAATGCCGCGGAAGCTACTAAAGTGTCTCTTTCGCGTTTCGGTCGGTCACGCGAAGTCCTCGTACGTCGGCCGCCCGGTTTCGGGCGGGAACTCGTCGATCGGAACCTGCGTCTGCTCGCCCGAATCCATATCCTTGATCGTCACGCAATCGTCTTCGAGGTCCTGCTCGCCGACGATGACGACCGTTTCGGCCCCGATACCGTCGGCGTACGAGAGCTGGTCACCGAAGCCGCGACCCGCGAGATCGGATTCGACGACGTGGCCGAGTTCGCGGAGCTCCCGTGAGATCTCCGCGGCCACCTCGCGTGTATCGCCGACCGTCAGCACGTAGTAATCCGTCTCCGTCGTCTCCTCGGGCCACACGTCGGCGCGCTGACACAGAAGCGACAGCGTCTCGTGGC
>CAYQWI010000112.1:1732-6163 GCA_964421165.1 uncultured Natronomonas sp. | reverse complement strand
CGTCGCCGTCGGCGCGTTCACGATCGCCCGCCGGACGCTCGATACGCTCGGTAACGACATCACCGACCTGCCGTTGACGGCGGCGATCGTCGTCGCCGTCATCTCTTCGGTGATCGTGGTCGGCCTCTCAGCGATCGGGATTCCGGCCTCGTTCGTCATCATCGCGACGACCTCGATCATCGGGCTCGGCTGGGGGCGAGCGACCCGAACGGCGAAGCTCTCCGAGGTCGTCCAGGGCGAAAAGGAAGCGAGCGTCTCCGTCGGCGCACTGACGGCCGAACCCCCGGGCGAAACCGCCCCACCCATCGGGGAGGAAGAGCCCGAAGAGATCCCGGCAGCGGCGGATCTGTTCGATCCCGAAACGACTGGCCGAGTGATAATTATGCAAAACGTCGTCCCGATCCTCTCGACGCTCGGGGCGTACGCGACGTTCGCCGTTCTGTTCCGGTTCGTCTGGTAGTGTTTCGATCGATCCTGGACCGTCTGGTTGTTTCTCGATTGAAACATCAGTTGCCCCGATACATTTATTTTGACAACGGGGGCTGTGTTTACCAATGTCAAGAGACACCGGTTCGATAGTCACGGTGACCGGCCCGATCGAACCCGAATCGCTGGGCGTAACGATGACGCACGAACATCTCTTCATCGATACGGTAGATGCGCTGTACACGGAACCGAAAAGCGCCATCGATCGTCGGATCGCCGGAGAACCGGTCTCGCTGGAGACGCTCCCGTACGTCAGGCGAAACGGGATGCAACATCGGGACAACATGCGATTGGAATCGATGGACGAAGCGATCGACGATGTCGCACAGTACGTCCGTGCGGGCGGCGACGCGATCGTCGACGTGACGCCGAAAAACGCCGGCGAGGATCCAGAAGCGGTCCGAGCGATCGCTCGCGAAACCGGCGTGACGCTCATTCACGGGACGGCACACTACGTCCGTCCGGTGCATCCCGAACGGATCGATCAGATGAGCGTCGACGAGATCGCCGAGGAGTTCGTCGACGACGTCGAATCGGGGATCGGCAACACCGACGTGCGGCCCGGATTAATCGGCGAAATCGGCCTCAGTGAGCGGATTCACGAGGCCGAAGAGAAGGTGACACGCGCGGCCGCCCGGGCTGCGGTTCGAACGGGTGCACCCGTAAACTTCCATCCCCCGGGACGGACGGAGCACAGCCAGCGCGATCGGACGTATCCGACTTCCCGGTGGTGTCTCGAAATCCTGGACATGGTCGAGGAGGAGGGGCTATCACCGGACCGCGTCGTTATGAGCCACATGGATCGAACGGTGTTCGAGGATCTGACCTACCAGCGCGAACTCGCTGACCGGGGTGCGTACCTCGAGTACGACCTGTGGGGGATGGAGGCGTCGCTCGATCAGTACGGGGACGCCTACATGTCCGACTTCCAGCGCCTCGAGTTCGTTTCGGAACTGATCGAGGACGGATACGCCGATCGGCTCCTGTTTTCCCACGACGTGTACACGAAACTACAGCGAACGGCGTACGGCGGCTTCGGATACGCACACGTGCTCGAGAACGTCGTCCCGCTTTTGGAGAAACGGGGCATCTCCGAGGAAACGATCGAACAGATCCTCGTCGAGAATCCGCGAAGAATGCTCACGTTCGTCGAACCGGAGTAGCCCGCCCGACGAAACGAGCATTCACCACGACGGTTCGGCCAGTGCGGCGTCGGAACCCAACTCGCGTTCGATTTCTAGAAGTCGATTGTACTGCTCGGTTCGCTCTCCGCGGGTTACGCCGGTTTTGATCTGCGTCGCCGCCAGTCCGACCGTCAGTTCGGCGAGCCACGTATCGGGCGTCTGGCCGGATCGCTCCGACACCTGAATGTCGTACCCGCTTCGTCGCGCGAGATCGGCCGCTTCGAGCGCCTCCGTGAGCGTTCCGACCTGGTTCACTTTCAACAGTAGCGCGTTCGCCGCACCGCGTTCCACTCCGGTTCGAAGCCGGTCGGCGTTCGTCGTAAACAGATCGTCACCGACGATCTGTGCGTCCACGGCCGCGGTCAGATCCGCCGTCCCTTCGAAGTCGTTCTCTTCGAGTGGATCCTCGATCGAGACGAGCGGATACGCGTCGACGAGATCCGCGTAGAACTCGATAAGCTCGCCGCGATCGAACGGGTCGTCGAGAACGGCGTAGGTGTCCGACTCCCCGTCGTAAAAGTGCGAGGCTGCAGCGTCGATGCCGAGTGCGAATTCCCCGCCGTAGCCGGCTTCCTCGGCCGCTTTCAGTTCCGCATCGAAGGCGTCTCTCGGATCGGTCAACGGCGGCGTGTATCCCCCCTCGACGCCGACGTTTCGCGATCGGGCGTCGTGATCGTTCTCGAGGAGATCGGCGAGAGCCGAGTACGTCTCGGCGCTCATCCGCAGTGCCTCCGAGAAGGAGTCGGCACCGACCGGGATCAGCTGGTGTTCCTGAAACGCGAGTCCGCTTTCTGCGAGTTCGCCGCCCTCTATCATATCGAACAGCGGCATCGGTAACGAGCCGACGTCGGTCCGGCCGAGATACCGGTACAGCGGCAGTCCAACGGCGTCGGCCGCCGCCGCAGCCGTCGCGAGCGAGACGCCGGTCGTCGTGTTCCCACCGAGTCTCGAACGGTCGTCCGTTCCGTCGAGTTCGACGAGCG
The DNA here is from genome assembly GCA_964421165.1 of uncultured Natronomonas sp. GTDB lineage: Archaea > Halobacteriota > Halobacteria > Halobacteriales > Haloarculaceae > Natronomonas. The sequence continues at coordinate 3,510 of CAYQWI010000112.1, read as the reverse complement.
TGCGATCGACCGCCCGCTGTGCGGTCGCGTCTTCGCCGACGAGCGCTGGCGCGACCTCATCTCCGACGATCCCGACTGCGTCGGTGACGCCCCGGCCGTCGAATCGGTCTCCACCGTCGCGGCGCTCGACGACTTCGTGAACGCCGGTCGAGCGGCCACACGGAACGTCAGCGGTCCCGATCGCACCGCCCTCGGTTCGAACGGTGACCCGGAGCGTCGGCTCCAATCGACAGTCGACGATTTCGAGCGCGGACACGGACTCGATCGTAGTGTTCGCCATGATGGGCAGTGAGTGACGACGGCCCGTATTTATTGTTCCTGTTTACCGACGAGAACGACCCGGAGGTCCATGAGATTGGTCTCGGTCGGACCGGTGACGATCGCGTCCTCGAGCTTTGTGAGCGTCGCCGCGGCGTCGTTTCGATCGAGTGCATCGCTGACCGGCACGCCCGCCTTTTTTGCGCGCTGATGGGTTCGCCCGGTCGCGATGCCGCCCGCCAGCTCGGTCGGTCCGTCAGTTCCGTCTGTGCCGACGAACGCACCGACGACGCCCGCCCAGCCGTCGACGCCTCTCGCGAAGCCGAGCGCCGTCTCCTGGTTTGGGCCGCCTCGTCCGTCGCCCTCGACCGTCACGGTCGTTTCGCCCCCCGTAATCAGAGCCATCGGCGGATCGAGCGGACGCCCCGATTCGATCGCGTCGGTCGCGATTCCGGCGTGGACGAGGCCGACCTCGCTTGCTTCGCCTTCGAGGCGCGTCGAGAGGACGAGCGGTTCGTAGCCGCGTTCCAGCGCCGCGTCGGCGGCCGGTCGACAGATCGAGGACGCATCCGCGAGGACGACGTTTCGGACGGGGAGATCCGCGATCGCGTTTTCGTCCAGTGTCTCCGGATAATTGCCCTTTATCCCCTGCTCGATCCGTTCTCGAACGTCGGACGGGACGGCGTTTCGTAGATCGTATCGATCCAACACGTCGAGCGCGTCGGCGTACGTCGTCGAATCGGGGGCAGTCGGCCCCCACGGATCGCCGGCGACCTCGTCGACGACGATCAGGCTGACGACCGAAGCGGGTGTGAGCCTCTCTGCCAGGAACCCGCCCTTGATCTTCGAGAGATGTTTGCGAACCGCATTGACGTCTTCGATCGGTGTACCGGCCCCGAGGAGAGCCTCGTTCGCCGTCGAGAGCGAATCGAGATCGATACCGTCGGGGGCCGCGAGCAGCGCCGAGGTGCCGCCAGTGATACAGCAGATCACGAGATCGTCGGTCCCAGCCCGGTCGGCAAGGTCTAAAACACGGTCCACCGCGGCTCGGCTTTCGATGGTTGGGATCGGATGGCCGGCTTCGAGGACTGTCAATCCGTCACCGAGGCGCTCGGCCAGCGCCGAATCGACGGTCGAAGCGTCCTTTTCGACGACAATCGACTCGGTAACGCGGCCGTCGAGACGGCGAAGGAGCGAACTCGCCAGCGCGCCCGAGCCCTTTCCGGCGGCCACGACGAACACCTCGCCAACCGCTTCGAGATCGTACGTTCGGCCGTCTATCGTGACGACATCCCCAGATCGCGATACGGCATCGTCGATCAGCCTGTCGGCGGAAACTGCCGAGAGCGCGTCTTCGATGATGTCTGCCGCGTCCGCTCTGTGATCCGACTCGTCTCCCTCCAGTAGCGTATTTCGGTTTCGAATCTTCACGGGCATCAACCCTGTTCGGCGGTCCTCAACGGAGAACCGCACGTTCCGGTAGCACTCTCGTCCGAAAGCAAAACTCTACCGACCGATAC
>CAYQWI010000112.1:0-1632 GCA_964421165.1 uncultured Natronomonas sp. | reverse complement strand
GAGAAAGTCGCTGTTTCCGCCGCCGGCCATCTCGTCGTACGTCATCCCGGATAAATACTCGTCGTAGGTAACGTCGTAACCGCTTCGGAGGTGGAAATCGAGGTTACCCGTCTCGACGGTGCGCTGAAAGAGGAGATGGATCGCCCGTCGAAGCAGTTCGTCCGGATCGTCCGGATCGAACGCGCTCTGTAACATGGCGAGTTCGTTTCTGGTTTCCGTGTCGAGTCCGACCGTCAACTCCTCGCCGAAATCGGCGTAGGCCGTCTGGATATCGTCGGAGAGCTCATCGAGTCCCATACCGTCGGTGAGTGCGGAGATCGGAAGTGGGTTTCGCTCCGTCGAGCGGCGGTCAGACCGGCCACTCCTCCCCGCGCCAGGCGGCGTCCCAGAACAGGTACTCGTATCGCATCGAGGTCCGGAACCGATCGCGGTATCGCGAACGCGTCTCCGGATCGGCGTCGGCCGCGAGGTCGTCCATCAGCGTTTTACACCATTCGGTCAGTTCGCCGAACGAATCGCTGCTGTATGTTTCGATCCACTCGGCGTAGCGCTCGTCGTCCGGGCGGCCTTGCTCGTCGAGTCGAAGGCCGGTCTCGCGAAAGCCCCACATACAGGGCAAGAGTGCGGCGACGAGATCACCGAACGTACCGTGGGCGGCCGTTCGAACCAGAAAATCCGTGTACCCCTGCGTCGTGGGCGACGGGTCGGTCGATTCGAGTTCTGCCTCGGTGATGCCGAACTCCGCCGCGTACGCGCGGTGGAGGTCCATCTCCGTGTTGAGCGTCTCTTCGAGCAGCGTCGCGAACGTGCTCATCCGTTCGAGTCCCGGCGCTTTCGCCGCCCCGAGCGCGAACACCCGATTGTACTCTGTTAGGTAGTAGTAATCCTGTCGAACCCACCGTTCAAAGGGTTCCGTGTCGAGCGATCCGTCCCCCAGCCCGGCCACCATGGGATGTTCGAGCGTTTCGGCGACGATTCGATCGAGAATCGGTTCCAGTTCCGTTCTGAACGCCATACCGTCTCGTCGCGGGGGAGCCGGATATATTATGTGGTGGTATCATTGAGGTGTTACAAAACCGTCACACACAAACGCCCGCCGTCGGTAGAACTGATCGATGACCGACGCCGTCGACCTCCCGGACGATCTCGATCGGGTTCGAGGGGAGCTCACGTCGTGGTACGAAACGGACCACCGCGAGTACCCCTGGCGGCAGACGGACGACCCATACGAGATTCTCGTCTCGGAGGTGATGAGCCAACAGACCCAACTCGATCGCGTCGTCGAATCCTGGGCGGCGTTTGTGGAGGAGTGGCCGACCGCGGCGGCGCTCGCTGACGCCGACAGGGCGGACGTGGTCGGCTTCTGGACCGAGCACTCGCTGGGCTACAACAACCGCGCCAAGTATCTCCACGAGGCGGCCGAGCAGATCGTCTCCGAATTCGGCGGCGAGTTCCCGGACACCCCCGAGGAGCTCCAGTCGCTGATGGGCGTCGGCCCCTACACCGCAAACGCCGTCGCTTCCTTCGCGTTCAACAACGGCGACGCGGTCGTCGATACGAACGTCAAGCGGGTGCTCTATCGCGCGTTCGGCGTGCCCGATTCGGAGACAGCGTTCGAAGAGGCGGCGCAGA
>CAYQWI010000111.1:0-6211 GCA_964421165.1 uncultured Natronomonas sp. | reverse complement strand
AGCAAGATTGCGAGCGTCTCCGGCGTCGTGTTGAGGATGTGCGGCGTCTCTTCGAGCATCCGCTGTCGGTCCGAATCGCTCGTATCGCCGTGTCTGATCGCGTGTCGCACCTCGACGGATTCATCTCGCGCATCGAGCCTCTCGGTGATCCCCTCGAGCGGCTCCGTCAGATTCCGATGGATGTCGTTGGCGAGTGATTTCAGCGGCGACACGTACAGACAGTAGACGCTGTTTTCGAGCCCGTCGTCGTTCGCTTCGGCTTTCTCGAAGAGATCGTCGATGATCGCGGTGAAGGATGCGAGCGTTTTGCCGCTGCCCGTCGGCGCACAGACGAGGGTGTTCGTCCCCTCGTCGATGAGCGGGATCGCCTCCTTTTGGGGCGGCGTGAACAGCCCGCCGTTCTCGGGGACGTACTCGCCGAACTGCTCGATCCACCACGCCTGTACGTCCGGGGCGAGCCGAGAGAACGCTTCGGCGTCGTCGATTTCGACCGTCTCCGGGTCGTACTCGAACCCGTATTCCGATAGCCGATCGCGAACCTGAGTCTCCGACGAAATTTCGGCGGGCGACGGTCGCTCTGCCATCTATGGCCGAATACGAGCCCGGACGGCAAGTGGGTTTGGGCTCGAAACGGGGATCGACGACAGGCTGACGAACGTCAATTTACTTCCCCGAGCGCGTCGACGGTCCGGTATGCGCGTGACATTCCTCGGCACCGGCGCGGCGATGCCGACCGGCGAACGGTTCCAGACCGGGCTGTTGCTCGAAGACGCAGACGGTGACGCCGACCCGCTGTTGATCGATTGCGGCAGCGGCGTCCTCCACGCCCTCGCGAGAACGGACGTCGGCTACGAGGGGATCGGGACGGTTCTGTTGACGCATCACCACCTCGATCACGTTTCGGACCTGATGGCACTTCTGAAGGCCCGGTGGCTGGCCGGCGAAACCGAACTGGAGATCGTGGGGCCGGAGGGAACCGAGTCGCTCCTCGAGGGGCTGTTTTCGGTTCACGACTACATGCGGGACCGCTTCGATCTCTCGATTCGCGAGATCGGTCCCGGACCGACGACGGTCGCCGGCTACGACGTTCGCGCCGCCGAGACGGTTCACTCGATGTACTGTCTCGCCTACCGGTTCGAAAGTGAAGGTGCTATCTTCACGTTCTCGGGCGACACCGAGGCGATCGAGGCGGTCGCCGAGCTTGCGGACGGATCGGCCGTTCTCGCTCACGACTGTTCGTTCCCCGACGGGATCGACGTGGACAACCATCCGACGCCGGGACAACTCGGGTCGGTTCTCGCCGGCCACGACATCGGGCGCGTGTATCTGACGCATCTATATCCGCACACCGACGGCCACCACGAGGAGATGGTTCAGTCGGTCAGAGACTCCTTCGACGGCGACGTTCGGATCGCGAGGGACGGATTGACAGTGAATCTGCGGCGGCGGGAGGAGTAGAATCCGCGGCGGCGGGAGGAGTAGCGAGTCGATATCGGGTCGCGGCATCGCTTCGAGTTCTTTGATCTCCCCCGTCCGCTGGACCCGGTCGTACTGGCGACGCTTGAAGAAGTCGTTGGAAATCGGGTTTTCACGTGGCGAACCACCGATGAGCTACTCGAAGCAGTCGAAGCGATCCGCTAACCCGGGCGCTCAGATCGCCGGAAGGAGCGTACGTTCTCATACTTTTAGAACGTCGTTGAACCAGGAAGCCCCTGCCTCAAGGAAGCAACGCAAAGCGTTGCTGAGTAGGCAGGGGTAGTTCACGAAGCTCTTTTGTCTGTTTCTGCGTAAGTAAGTATATGAACGTACTCATCCCCTTTACCGTCAAATCACAGAGTGAGCGGACAATCAGGACTGCAATCGAGTTGTTGGGTAGCAATGAGACAATTCGGATACTTGCCGTTCACATAACCGACACAGATGACACAGCCGCCGAGATAGCTGCCTCCGAAATCGAATCAATGGGAGAACAGCAAGCCGCTTCCGTCGAAGCCGAAGTCAGGGGTGTAGCCTCCGATGATGAGTCCAAATCGGCAGTTCGTGATGCCATCGAGGAGATCGTCGAAACCAACGGTATCGACCTTGTCATACTTGGGTACGAAAAAAAGTCCTTCTTCGAACAGTTGTTCGAGGACGATACAACCGAACGGATGCTGGAAACACATAACATCCCTGTCCTTCTCGTTCCGTAGCACCGTTTGATCGCGGGCACAAGCTCCGTTGATGGTAGATTCATTCCTAATCTCGATCAGTACGCACGTGTGAACTCCCTACACGACCGATTCGTCAGACACGATCTGCAGTTGACTCTCGTACGAGAGACGCACCCTGCCTCTCGCACGGCCTTTTCGAGAGCTATCGGTCAGTACGTGGCCGAATGGATGGGTTCCGTTCTACTCCCGATTAGCTCAGCCGATACCGCAGTATCGCCGCGATCCCGCCCAGATTGGAGAGCTGCTGGCCGGGATCGAACTCGTGGGAGAACACCGTCACCTCACCGCCCTGTCGTTCGACGTTCTCGATGACGTCGTTCGCGTCCAGTTCCCACTCGCCCTCGCCGGCTCGTTCCTCCCGGAGGCGTTCGTCGAGGATCAAAAGCGTCTCCACGGCCCCGAACTCGGCGGCTTTCGCGACTTCGTCGATCCCGTAGGCGGCTTTGGCTCCCTCGGCGATCTGAGCCATCAGCTCGTCGATCAGCTCGGCCTCCTTCGAGATTCGCGTCTCGGTCTGGATCCGATCGACCGCGCCGCGTTTCAACACCTCGTGAACGCCGCGGTCGCCGACGCTCGCGGTGTCGACGACCTGGATCTTCTCGGCGGCCTCGGGCGCGGCGTCCTCGATGTATTCGAGCGCGTCCTGTTTGGTGAATCCGGGGCCGGCGAGGATTATCGCCTCGACGTCGAGCCGTTTGACGATCGAAGCCAGCTCCTCGAAGAGCTCGTCGCGCCCGCGGGCGTACTCGCCCTTCCCCGTCGTGCCCGTGATCGTCGCGCGCTCTTCGACGCCGTACTGGGCGACGGTGTGGACGTGCGCTTGGCCCTCCTCGACGGTGACGATGGCGACGTCCGGCTGTTCGGCCGACTCAACGGATTCCTGTAAGCGTTCGAGCTGATCGACCTTCCAGCGTTTCTCGATCGTCAGCTCGTCGTGTTCCTCGACGTTGAACGTGTGGTGAAACCCCAGCTGATCCTCGCGGGAGCAGTCGGCGATCTCGCCGCCGACGCGCAGCCGGTTCGCGAACCTCGCGAACTCCACGTCCGCCACGTCGAGCTCGATCCACATCGGCTCGCGCTGGCCGCCAGTGTCTCGCATCTTGTCGTCGTCGCGCTGGATTCGGCGGGTCGTATCGCCCGAAACCGAATCGCCGGGGTCGAGAATGTACGTCAGATGCCACAGATCGTCGAGGCTCTCGGGGACGACGGTGATCCGCTCTCGGCCCCCCTCGACGGTCTCGCGATCGGCAATGCGCATACCGACCGTCCGTCCGGCATGGGTAAGTGCGCTCGGGTTCGGCTCGAACGTCGGCTATCGGTCCGTCCGCGATGAGTCGTCGTCGGCCGAGTCCTCACCCGGGGAGACGGCAGGGCGGAATCCGCCGCCGAACGTCTCGACGGTCGGTTGGTCCGAGCCGTCCTCGACCCGTCGGATCGCGGGCGTCGGCCGGTCGTCCTCCGATCGGCCGCCCTCATCGTGAGCGCCCGATTCGAGGCGTCTGACGGCCGACGAGAGATCCCACTCGTCGGGATCGCTCCGTTCGTGTGGCGTGGGGACCGGGGCGAGACCGAGCGCCGAGCCGACGCCCTGCCCGTAGCAGTAGCGGACGCCGACGACGATAATGAACTGCAGGAAAAAGCCGACCACAAGGACTCGAAGCAGGTACGCGAACGGGAGGAAAAGCGCCTGCAGGACGAACGAGATCCCCCACGCGATCGCGTAGTCTTCCGTCATCGCTCCGGAAACGACCGTTCTGATCTCGAAGGCGTCCGTCGCTTCGCCGCTGTGGGCGAACCGCGCGACCGCCACCGGGAGGACATAGAGCGCGCCGATGATCGACATGAGCGCGACGACGGCGATGATGCCGACGACGGGGACGACCACGTCCACGGCGGTCGACGGAAGTGTGCTGTCCGTCAGTAGTTCGGAGAGGTCGTTTCCGAACGCTTGCAGCGCGATCAACGGTCCAAGCACGACCGCGCCCGGAAGCAGGTAGGCGATCGAGATGCCGACGGCGACCCCACCGTCCGAAAGCAACGCTCGAAGGTCGTCAAACCGCGGTGGGGTCGGACGCTCCCGCCCGATCGTCGCGCGGACGACCCGAACGTAGTATCCGCGAACGAGCAGCCACGGGAAGAGTCCGACGACTGCGAGGTACGCGTAGGGTCTATCCAGTCCCGCTATCGCGAGACAGGCGGCGATGCCGACGAGAACGAGTCCGCCGACGATGACGGATCGACCGCCCTCTGGAGGGCGGGTCGGATAGCCGAGCGCCTCGCGGAACATACTCGAAGGCATACGGCGAAGGGGTTTATATTACGGGGACGGAGATCGGTCCGGTTTCGACCGATTTCGGGTCACTCGTCGATCATCCGACTTCCGCCGGGCGGGCAAAACTCCTGGATCCGATCCGCGCTCGCGATCTTGCGCACGAAGCTCGTGTCGGTGAACCGTTCGCGGAACACTCGGTACAGTCGCTTTGCGACGTCGTTTTGTGCGTACTCGCCCGGCTCTAATCGGACCGACGTTTCGGCGACCGGTTCGACCGCCGACGGCGGGCCGCCGACCACGCGGGTGTCCGGTTCGCACTTGATCCCGACCGCGACGCCGACCGCGACGTCGCGGTAGTACTCCCGATCGCCGCGGATGACGAAGCTTCCCTTCTCGATGTACTCGCCGCTTTCGGGCGTTTTCGACACCTGGTCGGCGTCGACCTCGTACACGTCGCCCTCGAATTTGCCGTCCTTCCAGACGGAGGAGTACGAAACGGCGAACTGTGCGGCCTCCCGTTTGCTTCGCTCGGGGATGTCCACGTCCCGGGCCGGTTCGTCGGGTTCGGTCGCTTTCAGCACCGTCACCGGCGCGCCGTGGGCCTGAGCGTGGAAGAACCGGTCGGAGGGATCCAGATACTTCTTGACGAGCTCCTCGTTTTGATCGGCGTTTCGTCCGCCCAACACGAGATACCCGTCGCTCGTCCGGAACCACCGGAACCGCTCGTACCACTTCTCGTCGTATCGGACAGGAACCGACGACATGGCGGTGTACTCGCGCTCGATTTCGTCGTCGCTCTCGTCGTCGCCGTCGTCTGTCCCCCACTCTTCGCGCCGGCGTTTGACGTCTTCCAGATCCTCTCTGGTGTCTTCGATCGCGGCCTGTGCCCCCTCTTTTTTCTCGCGGATGCGCTTTGCTTCGGTGTAGAGCCGATCGGCGTTCTTTTCGACGCCGACGGACGGATCGAGTTCGATCTCGCCGTCACCGAGGTCGATTGTCACCGTTCCGGCCGCCTCGTCGATACCGACGACGGCCTCGGCCGCAGGGATTCCCCGGTCGGCCCCCGCCTCGAACGTTTCCTCGATTTCGGACCACGGGACGCCCTCTTCGCGGGCAGTTCGAACCGTCGAACAGATCTCGTCGACCAGATCGTAGTTTCCGTACAGCGATTCGGCCCGCTCCTGTTCGCGTTCGGCCTGTCGCTCGAATTTGTCGATCGCGCCCTCCTGCTGTTCGATGATGCGTTCGTATTTTGCGATCTCGGCTTCGAAATCGGGGCGATCGCTCCCGGTGTCCGCGGGTTCGTCGTCCTCCGTTTCGAGCCGGTAGAAGTACTCGTCGATCGCGCCGTTGAAGCTCTCGAAGCCGACCGAGGCGTATCCGTCGGCCTCGTACTCCTCCAGCGGCAGCGGCGTCGCGTCGATTACCTCCCCGTCGTCCGTTTCGTAGAGCCGGGGATCGGTTCGCCCGTCGAGGATCGGCTCTCGGAGCCGAACGAGCGCGTCGTACAGCGCCTCGTACTGTTCCTCGGTCGCGTCGTCGATGTCGGTCGTCTTCTCGACGCCGGCACGGGTACACAGCTCCTCGGCGTAGAGTCCGCCGAAGTTGAGTTGCGTCGCGAGCGTCCGGACGAGATCGGTGTCCGATTCCGCCATCCGTGCGGCGAACGCCTCGTAGTCGCAATCGAGCGGGCTGAACCGCTCGTCGGGGTAGCCGTACTGGGAGC
>CAYQWI010000110.1:0-6229 GCA_964421165.1 uncultured Natronomonas sp. | reverse complement strand
TGCGACCGTATCGTCGAGCGTTTCGACGCGCTCGTGTTCGATGACGTTCCCGACGGAGTTTCGCTGCGTGAACCCGGGGATCGGAAGCGTCCCCGCCCCGCCGATCCCCTTTTCGGTCAGCGCTCCGGTCGGACAGACCGTCGCACAGTGGCCACAGGAGACGCACTCGGAGTCGGCCATCGATCCCGCATCGGACTGAAAGCCGATCCGGGTGTCTTCGCCGTGCCCCTCGATTCTGAGGATCCCTTCCACCTGAACGTCGTTACAGCTCTCGACACAGCGGTTACAGAGGATGCACTTGTTCCGGTCGATCTGAATAAATGAGGACGAATCGTCGAGCGGTTCGTACTCCTCACGAACGTCGAAGACGCCGTACCTCGGATGGGAGACCCCCTCGTCGATCGCCGCGTCCTGTAGCTCACAGCGGCCGTTCCCGTTGCAGGTCGTACACCGGAGGTTGTGATTCGACAGCACCAAATCGAGATTGACGCTTCGGCACTCCTCGGCGTCGGGCGTGTCAGTTCGGATCGCGAGTCCGTCTTCGGCCGGGAACGAACACGCCGGGACGATGCCGTGGTCGTCCGTCTCGACCATGCACGTCCGGCACTCGCTTCGCGGTCCGATCTCGTCGCTCGCGTCGCCCTCTCGGTCGAAATAACAAAGCGCGGGAACGTCGGCGTCTTCGAGGCCGTCCGCGCCGGGATCGACGCGCACGGTGTCGTCGTCGACGTCCCGCATGGCGTCGATAACGGTCGACCCCGGCGGTACGGTGACGGGTTCGCCGTTGACCGTCACCGTCGTCGAGTCGGATCCGCGGGTGCCGACCGGTGGATCGTTCGCCGTGCCGGTCTCGAACGTCTCCGTGACCGGTGTTTGTGGAATCGGGTCGCGTACGTCCGGAACTCTCGGGAGTGGTTTCTGTGTGCTCATAATCGCTCCGTGCAAGCGCCGCTCGAACAGCGGCCGTCGGCGTGGGCTCGAAACTCGGGGTCGAACGCATCTATCGCGCTCACAACTGGACGTGGAGTGTTCCGGCCAATCGCGCAGTTGCTCGATCGTCGCATGACGCGGGCGAGTTCCCGGATCTTCTCTCCGTCGTAGGAGCCGTCGTAAATCGCCCGCAGTAGCTTCGTCAACTGGACCGTCCCTTCGCGCCCGGGGACGCATCGACCGCTGTTCTCCTCGGATCCGAACTTCGCCCGCTCGCCGGCGATCGAGACCGGGCAACGACCTTCATTGAATAGTTCGATTGCGCCCTCGGTGCCCAGTCCGGCCGTCTCGAGCGACCGTGCGGTCGGATCGATATCCAGCGTCCGCGTCACGCCGCCGAAGACACCACCGACGCAGGCCATCTTGAAGGAACCGTCCAGTTCGACCGCATCGAGACAGGCGGCGAGCGAGTCGTCGGAGCCGAGTTCGATCGTCGCAGGGGCGGCCACGTCGCCGGAGAGGGTGAACAGCCGACTGTCGGAGCGCTGTGCTTCCGCGGGCGTCCGGAGGACCGTATGAACATGCGCGAACGTCCGCGGCGTGTGGATCGCGGTCGGTCGACCGTACAACCCGTAGCTGGCCGGCGACGGCGGTTGAATCCTCGACTCGATCCGATTCGCCCCCTCCAGCGCTTCCAGGGCGGCCGTCGGTGCTCCGGCGCGGAACTCGTCCGGGCCGACGACGGTGTGTATATCGACGTCGAGCTCGGCCGCTTCGACGGATCGAGCGACGTGCTCGTACAGTTCGGTGGCGGTCTCGTTGAGATAGACGATGATCTCGCTCGAACCGAGATACCGTGCGACGACTGCCGCACCGTCCAGCACGGCGATCGGTGCCCCGGAAAGCAGCGTTCGATCGGTCCGCTGTCGCTCGTCCGTATCGTTGGCGTTGACGACGACGATAGGGTCGCCGTCTGCTGCTCTGGCCGTCTCCCACGCGTCGAAGACCGGTTCGTCGGCGCTGGCGTCGCCGCGCCCGCGCCCGAGAGGACCGACCGTCTCGATCGCGCTCACGTCTCTCCTCGCCTCGGTCGAGACGAGATCGTATTCGGCGGGGGTTGTCGGGGCGATCCAGCCGCACGGCCCGAGAATCCGCCTCGTTCCGACGCTGAGCGGGCCCGTGTCGGGGATCGGAAGCGTCGCCGTCGCCGGGGGATGCGAAACGACGGCATCCGATCGCTCCTCCGGGATATCACCGTCTCCGAGTCCCGAAACGAGATCTCTGACAGCCCCGTCCGACGGCGTCGAAACGAACGCTGTCTCACCCTCGACAGTACAGAGGGCGAGCGGTTCGATCCCGCCGATCCCGGTCGGCCCGGTTCGAACGATCGGGACCGAATCGTCCGCCTCTCGGGCGATCGTCACCAGTTCGTCGCCGCGCGAATCGGCGACGTCGGCCGCGATCCGCATCACGGGTGATCGACCGAGCGTCCCCGTTTCGATGGACATACCTCTAGGCGGAACCGGGAGGTAATAGAAATTGTCGTCGAACCGGCCTTACTCCATCGTCGCGATCGCCTCGATCTCGATGGCCGCGCCTTTCGGAACTGCACCGACCTCGATGGCGCTTCGGGCCGGCGGTGCACCGTCGAAATACCCGCTGTACGCCTCGTTGAATTCGTCGAAGTCGTCGATGTCGTCGAGGAAGACAGTCGTTTTCAACAGATCGTCCATCGAGAGCCCCTCCGATTCGAGTATCGCTTCGATGTTATCCATGCACTGTTCGGTCTGGGCCGCGACGGGTTCGTCGACCAACAGTTCGCCGTCCGGCGTCAGTGGGATCTGCCCAGCAGTGATGAGTACGTCGCCGTTCGTCGTCGCCTGACTGTACGCGCCGACCGCCTCGGGTGCGGCGTCGGTGCTGATCGTCCGTTTCATGTTTGAACCGACGCCGGTCGCGGTATTAAAACCCGATCACCGATCCGTTCCGGTCGCGATCCCCGAACAGAAGTTTCGTATGATCTGTTTGCCGGCGTCAGTGAGGATGCTCTCGGGGTGGAACTGGACGCCGACGTGGGGTCGGTCCGTGTGTCGGACGCCCATTACGATCCCGCGCTCGTCGGTCGTCCGGGCCGTCTCGGTGAGCGTCTCTGGCAACGCGTCCGTTTCCACGGCGAGGGAGTGATATCGGCCGACCTCGAACGGGTTCGAAACGTCCGTATACACGCCCGTTCCGTCGTGAGTGACTTCCGAGGGTTTGCCGTGGACGACCTCCGGCGCGTATCCGACGGTGGCACCGTTCGCGGCACAGAGCGCCTGATGGCCGAGACAGACACCCAACGCCGGATACGACGTTTCGGCGAAGATCTCCATCGAGACGCCCGCCTCCTCGGGCCGACCGGGGCCGGGGGAGACGACGATCCCGTCCGGATCGAGCGTTTCGATCCCGCCGAGGTCGATCTCGTCGTTGCGTCGGACGACCACGTCGTCGAACTCGCCGACGTACTGGACGAGGTTGTACGCGAAGGAGTCGTAGTTATCGACGATGAGAATCACTGCGTCCCTCCCGCCACGTCCGGCGTCGATTCGATCGCGAAGGACCCCTGTTCACCGAGCGCCTCGTCGACGGCGGTGAGTAGCGCGCGGGCTTTATCCAGCGTCTCCTGGTACTCCCGTTCGGGGATCGAATCGTGGACGATGCCGCTGCCGACTCGGAGGTAGTACGCGTCGTTTCGTCGGACGAGCGTCCGGATCGTGATGTTGAGCGTCGCCCGGTCATCGAACCCGAATACACCGACGCTCCCCGTGTAAGGGCCTCGCTGGGTTCGTTCGACTTCGTCGATGATCTCCATCGTTCTCGGTTTGGGCGCGCCGGTGATCGTCCCACCGGGAAAGAGGGCTGCAGCCGCGTCCGCCACCGAACAGTCCGGTCTCCGCGTCCCTTCGACGAGCGAAACCAGATGCATCACCTCGGAGTAGCGATCGATCCGTCGGTAATCGGTCACTTCGACGGAGCCGTATTCGCAGACCTTCCCGAGGTCGTTCCGCTCGAGATCGACGAGCATCGCGTGCTCGGCTCGTTCTTTCTCGTCGGCCAGGAGATCGGATTCGAGTTCGCCGTCCTCTTCGGGCGTTTCGCCCCGCGGACGGGTCCCCGCGATCGGTTCCGTCCGAAGACGGTCACCGTCGACATCGAGTAACAGTTCGGGGCTCGCGCTGACGAGATCGATATCCCGAAACTCCAACAGGCCCGAGTACGGTGCCGGATTCACACGTCGGAGCGCGTCGAACACGGCCGCCGGATCGACGGTCGCCGGCGCGGTGAGACGGTGTGAGACGTTCGTCTGGAACGTGTCGCCGGCGCGGATGTACTGTTTGATCGCGCGGACGCGATCTGCGAACGCCGTTCGTCCGCATTCGCTTTCGAAGGTCGCCTGCCCGTTCGCACTGCTCGGAGGGACGTCCCGATCGATCTCCCCCGAGAGCGCCTTTCGCGCGAACGTAACGGCACGCTCACGACCGGCCTCGTAAACGGCTTCCGGGTCCCCTTCGACGACCGGACACGCGGTCACGTGGAGCGTCGTTTCGTTTCCGTCCCTCGGTTCCCTCCAGGCGGCGACGCGATCGAAGACGCCCAACTGGAGGCGCGGAAGCCCCTCGTTCAGAGCCGTCTCGGGGATCGTTTCCAGCTCTCTGGCGATGTCGTAGGACAGCCAGCCGAACGCGCCACAGGGATACGGCACCGAACAGTCCCCCCGGACGAGCCGTTCGCGTTGCAACAGGGCGTCGATACTCGAAAACGACGGGCTAGAGCCTGCGTCGCTCGCCGCCCTCTCGATCGACACCGCGTCGGCACCGACCTGAACCCGTTCGAGCGGATCGGTTCCGAAGTAGCCCCACCCCGACTGTCCGCCGGTCGTCTCCAGATAGAACCCCTCGCTATCGTCGGAACGAACCCGCCTGTAGGCGTCGAACGGATCCGAAACCGAAATCGAGACCTCGATCGGGATCCGAGCCCCGTGGGGAGCCTCCGCCGCAGTCTCAGCGAACGACCTCTCGTCGGTGACGACCGTTAGTTCAGTCATCTGTGTGTTTCGAGTGACGGTCAGCCCAGCGAAGGCCGCCGATTCTATTGGTTATCCTCACCGCTCCGGCGGTCAAAAGCCTGTCGGGGCAGCCGGAACTCATAGGGATTATCGTAGCCACCCAGCGGTTTCGAAGCCCGTCTCTCGGCACTGTCTCTCAGTTCGTCACAGGAACAGTACGAGCTTCTACGATGATCCCTATCAATTGGCTGCGGGAGGGAGGACCAGGCACAAAACGGCGGCGACCGCGCCGAACCCCGCTAACACCAAGAACGCCCCGTCGAACGATGACACGTCCGCGATCGCGCCGGTAATCGTCGGCCCCGAAGCCGCGAGCAGAATAAAGACGGTGCGAATCAACCCCAGACCGCTGCCCTGTATCTCCGTCGGGAGATGCGTGAGCACGTGCGCGTGAATGACCGGCCAGAAACCCTGCTGGAGGCCGAGAACGATCGTGAGGCCGGCGAGCGGGAGGAACCCTGACGTGATCGGGAGGACGACGATCGCCGCGACGGTCGCCGTGATAACCGTCACGAGCACCGGTACGTATCCGAACTGATCGCTTATAAGTCCGATAGCCGGTTGAATGACGACCGCGACCGCGAAGAACAGCCCGAAAAGCATCGCGGCCGTTCCCTCCTCGAGCCCTTTTACATCCACGAGATACGTCGGGTAGAACCCGGTCAGCGATTGGTACAGAAACGACATACACAACATCGCGCCGGCGGCTAGCAACGTCGGACGCCGAAGGACGCCGCGAAACACCTGTCGGACCGAATTGATCCACTTCCCGGACGTGTCCGCTGTGACTGTTGCGGTTCGTCGAGGGATGGTAAACCAGAGAGCGACGATGACGAGAGCGAAAAAGGGAATCAAGAAGCCGAATCCGAACTGCCAGCCGATATACGTCGCTACGATCCCCGCGATGACGGGAAGCACTGTCGCACCGAGGTTTCCGGACGCTTCGGTTATCCCGTGTGCCGTGCTGGCGAGATCGCTGTACACATCCGAGAGGACGGTGTATCGAGCCGGGGCGAACAGTCCCGATCCGATCCCCGCGAGCAACGTCGCCACGAAAAACACCCGAACGTCGAACGAGACTGAAAGCGCTATCACGCCGATCGTGGTGAGGAGAGCGCTCACAACGAGCGTGTTTCGAGGACCGTACTGGTCGCTGAGTACGCCACCGGGAACCTGACCGATCGCGTACGCGAT
>CAYQWI010000109.1:0-6263 GCA_964421165.1 uncultured Natronomonas sp. | reverse complement strand
TGAGACTGCCTTCATCGGGAGATGGCCGGTTGCCGCCCCGCGAGCGCGACCAGCACCGATCCGAACAGCCCGATCACACCCGCGAGGAGAAACGCCAGCGTGTACGCGCCCAACACGTCGTATATCAGGCCGGCCCCCCACGGTGCAACGACTCCCGAGACGGCGAACGAAAGCGAGACAAGCCCGAAAACGGCGTTTGGATTCGCCCGACCGAAGAGATCCGCGGTCAGCGGCGACAAGAGCGCGCCGTTCCCGCCGTAGGTGATCCCGAAGATGACGGCGAACAGCACGAGGCCGAGCCACGATTCGACGATCGATAGCGCGATGGTCGAGCCGGCCATGACGATCGAACACGCGACGAACGTTCGAAGGCGACCGACGCGATCCGACAGCGCGCCCACGAAAATCCTCGCGAGGCCGGTCGTTACACCGATGAGAGCGAGCGCGGTCACGCCGGCGCGTTCGCCGATACCCATCTCGCCGGCGTGGGCGACGAGATGAACGAACACGACGTAGATCGTCCCGTAGACGGCGATCCAGCCGACGAAAACCAACACGAATCGTCTCGAAGCGACGATTGCGCCCAACTCCTTGCGATAGGTCGCCCATTCGAACGACGTGCTCCCGTCTTCGGATTCGTCCTCGGGATAGCCGGCCGGGAACTCCGTCGAGAGATCGAGATCGTGTCCGACGGGACTGTCCCGAACGAGAGTTATCGCGACCACGAGCGCGATCGTCGCACCGACGCCGATCGTCAAAATCGCCGGGCGCCAGCCGAAACGGACGATCAACGCGTCCGCGATGGGCGGGACCGCGACCATCCCGAGCCCCAACCCGGCGGTCGCGACCCCCGTCGCCAGTCCCTGTCGGCGCTGGAACCACCGGGGGACGGTCGCATAGGAAACGACGTACACCGCACTGAGTCCGACCGCCGTCACGATTCCGTACGCGATCAACAGCGCCGAAAACGACTCGACGACGACGCTCAAGACGATTCCGGCCAAGATGGTGACTGCCCCGAACGCCAACAGGCGTCGGACGCCGTACCGATCCGCCGCGATCCCGAGCGCGGCGGCGGCGACGTAAATAACGCCGGTCTGCAGCGAGAAGATCAACGACACGCCGGATCGTGACAGTTCGAGATCCCGCTGAATCGGGGTGAGAAAGACGCCGAAGGAGTACGAGATACCGAAGACGACGAGGATTCCGAGAAAGCATCCGGAGACGACAGACCAGCCGCGATACACGGAGCCGGAGCGCATTGTGTCATTCCCGTGCGGAAATTTATAAAAGGATACCGGCTCGGTACCGTCCCACTATCCGGGGCGAGACGACCGAAAGGACGGGCCGAAATCCGAGGACGAACGGAAAAGGTTGATAACTGCGAACGGATTAGCATTCGTCGTGTCTAGCGCCGTAGACGACGATGTCGCCAGGACGGTCTCGGAGGGGCGCGCCCATCTCGGCGCGGTGCTTCGGACCGCACAGAAGCATCTCCAGAAGGTCTTTATCGTCTTTCTGATCGGCTTTCTCGGGACGTTCACCGTCCTCAGACTCTACATCTGGGACATACTCAAGCGGGATCTGAACGCCCACCCCGACATCGTCGTCGTCGCCATCACGCCGTTCGAAGTCATCCTCCTGCAGGCGAAGATCGGACTCGTGGCCGGTGTCATCATCATGCTCCCCGCGCTCGCGTACTTCGGCCGCGATTCGCTGAAACAGCGCGGGCGGTGGCCGGAGAACCTCCCGCGGTGGAAAGGCGCCGCCTTCGGACTCGTCAGTGCGGGACTGTTCGTCGGCGGAGTCGCCTACGCGTACTATCTGTTCTTCCCCATCATGTTCGCCTTCCTCGCTGGCAACGCCGTCGGTGCGGGCTTTCAGCCCACCTACTCCATCTCGATGTGGGCGCAGTTCATCTTCCTGTTGTCGCTGTCGTTCGGGCTGGCTGCCCAGTTGCCGCTGTTTATGAGTACGCTCTCGTATACGGGAATCGTTAAATACGAGACGTTCCGCGACAAGTGGAAGTACGCCGTCGTCGGAATCTTCGTCTTCGGTGCGCTGTTTTCGCCGCCCGACCCGTTCACACAGATCATGTGGGCGGTGCCGCTGGTGTCTCTGTATGCGATCTCGCTGTACATCACGAAGATCATCGTCACCGCGAAGCGATCGCGGGACTCGATCGATTTCCGCCGGACGGCGAAAACGCGGTGGAACGTCCTCGCCGGGCTCTTTTTATTGGGGCTCGGACTCGTGTACGCCTTTTATACGTACGCCGGATACGTCGCTGTCAACGACGTGCTCGCCGCAGTCGGCTCCCGGTACCGATTCTTGGACGCCGGCGTGGGCTATGGGATCGCGGAAACGACGTACATCGCGATCGTCGGGTCGCTGTACGGCGCTCTCTTCGCGCTGATCGGATTCGCCTACTTCGTCTACGACGGGCTCGAAGAGCCCGAGCCGGAGTTCGCCCTCGAGGACCCCGAAGAGATCGACGTGGGGTCGCTCGACCTGGAGGGCGTCCGGTCGGCACCCGAAGGGGCGTTCGCCGCGATGGACGAGGGCGAGGCCGTCGCGCTCGCCGGGCAGGCGATGGACGAGGACGATCCCGAGCGCGCACAGGCGATCCTGGATCGGTTCGACGAGGCCGAAGCGGAGACAGAGGCGGAAGGCGATGCTGCCGAAAGCGAAGCCGAGTCCGGAGAGACGGCCGACGCGGACGACAGTGACGCCGAACGTGGGGACGACTCGACGACCGACGAGAGCGGCGAGGAGGGACGGACGATGGCCCAGCGCGGCGCCGGCGTCCTCGACGCGTTCAGCGAGGACGACGTCGACGAGGACGACATCGGCGGCTACGCCTACGACATAAAGTTCGTCCTCGACAGCCTCACCTCGAAATCGTTCCGGCTCGTCGGCCTCTTCATGCTCGTCATGGCCGGGACGTTTTTCGTGCTGTATCAGGGCGGTATCGGCCGCCTCCACGAGCAGTTCGTCAGCGGAATGCCCTCCCAGTTCGCCGCCGAACAGGTCTCGATCGTCACGCTCCATCCGGTCGAGGCGCTCATTTTCATGATCAAGGTGGCCGTTATCTTCGGGATCGCCGCCGTGTTGCCGCTGCTTTTATATTACGCGTGGCCGGCGCTGAAGGTTCGTGGGGCCGCCCGCGGCGACCGTCGTGTCCTCCTCGTGTGGGGCGGGAGCCTGCTGGCGGCGATGGCGATCGGCAGCCTGCTCGGGTTTTTATACGTCGCGCCGGCAGCGATCTCGTGGCTCGCGACCGACGTGCTGCGAGCGGAGATGGTGATCGCCTACCGGATCAGCAACTACGGCTGGATGGTCTTTTTCCTCACCGTGGGGATCGGGCTCTTGGCGATGGTACCCGTCACGATGTTCCTGTTCCACCGCGGCGGGATCGCCTCCTACGCCGCGTTCAGAGGCCGATGGCGGGAGTTCGCGATCACCGTCCTCGCGCTGGGTGCGCTCTTTTCGCCGCGAGGGATCTTCACGATGTTTCTGCTCGGGATTCCGGTCGTCGCCGCCTACGGGTTCGGACTCGGTCTGCTGTGGGTGTACACCCTCGGTGGACGACGGGTGCCCGAGTCGGCCGAGCCTGCGGATTGAAGCCGCGATCGGTGCCGAACTCACTCCGAGCCGAAACCGACCCGTCTGGCGTCCTCCCGCGCCCGTTCGGCGGCCGCATCGAGGTCGAACTCCGCGATGATCTCGCCGTTCCGGACGAGCGGTTCGAAAAGCGCCTCGCCGTCGGCCGGGACGTCCCCGCCCGCCAGCGCGACGTGGTGACCGCCGTCGGGCGTCCGGTAGACGGCTTTTTTCCCGGAGAGCTTGCCGCGCTTGGCGGTCGGTTCGCCGTCGACTTCGACGATGTCGAGGGCGAAATCGACCGGATCCGCGTTCGTGATGTAGCTGCCGACGCCGAACCCGTCGGCGACGTCTCTGAGCTCTGCGATCGTTTCGGGGGTGATCCCACCACTGACGAAGATGTCCACGTCCTCGTGGCCGTTCATATCGAGCTTCCAGCGGGTTTCGCGGATGATGTGTCTGAAGTCGCCGCGGCGCGAGCCGGTCGTGTCGAGGCGAACGCTGTCGAATCCCATCTCGGCCGCCCGAACCGCCTCGTCGACTTCGTCGTCGAAGGTGTCACACAGCGCGATGCGCGGCACGTCGGCGGCGACGGCTTCGTCGAAGGCCCGCCACGCGTCTTCTTGGTTGTCCGGTCCGAAACAGAGCATCAATGCGTGCGGCATCGTCCCGGAGGCCGTCCGATCCATGAGATCGCCCGCGGCGACGTGTGAAAAGCCGTCGAAGCCGCCCAACATAGCGCTTCGGTCGACCGTAGCCGCGATCGACGGGTGGACGTGGCGGGCACCGAAGCTCAGAAGGGACGTGTCCGGTGCGGCCATCCGGGCCTCCAACGCGGCCGTCGCCATCGCGCTCGGCGGCGAGAGAAAGCCGAGCAGCGACGTTTCGAGTCGGGCGAACTCCAGATACGGCCCCTCGATCCGCATGACCGGACCGCCGTCGAAGAGCGTTCCTTCAGGTATCGCGTCCGCGTCCACGTTCAACCCTTCGAGCAGACGAGCGGCGTCGGCGACGCCGGCGAACACTTCGAACTCGCCCGTCGGAAACTGATCCGCGGTCACCTCCGCGACCACGTGTGGATTCTTGCCGGCGTGCTGTAAGGCCTCTTCCGTACGGAGAAAGTACGCGTCCGTCGCCCGCCCCTCATCGATGGCGGAGTCCGGGACGATATCGAACATGCCGGACAATCTCACGGCATCTCGAAAAAGCTACGCTTCCGATTCGGGCTCGGAGGAGGGTTCCGGCTCGGGCTCCGTGACAGCGTCGAGCAACGCGTCGTCTTCGATTTCGACCCCCAGTCGCCGGAAGAAAGCGGCGACGTTGTGACAGTCCCGTTCGAGGAACTCCCGACTGTTTGGGTGGTGGACGGTGACCGCCTGGCCGAGGTCGAGCACGCAGAGTTCGCCGTTCCAGACGACGATGTTGTACTCGGAGAGATCGCCGTGGACGAGGCCGGCCCGATAGAGCCGCCGCATGTACTCTCGAACGACCTCGAGGGCGGTGTGGGGATTTTCGATGGTCACTTCGTTGAGCCGCTTTGCCCGTCCGCCCTCGTCGCCGAGATACTCCATCACGAGGACGTTTCGCTCGATCGCCAGCGGTTCGGGGACGCGAACGCCGGCCGCTCGCGCGCGCTTGAGGTTCGCGTACTCCTTTTTGGTCCACGCGACGACGACTTTCTTTTTGTCCGAGCCGATTCCCTCGAAGCGGGGATCTCCGTCGAGGTAGTCGCGCATCTGCCGGAAATCGGAGGCGTTGATCCGGTAGACTTTGACCGCGACTTCGCCGTCGGGGGCCAACGCGGTGTAGATGTTCGCCTCCTTACCCGTCGATATCGGCCCGCCGAAGGCGTCGATGTAGCCGTCCTGGACGAGTTTGTACAGCGCGCCGAGGGTCGCGTCGTCGAACACCGACGCCTCGACTTTGAACTGCTCGGTGTCTTTGATCCGCTTTCGAAACTGGAGGAACTCACGGTCTTGCTTGCGGGCGATGCGATCGGCGTCCGTATCAGCGACGTCTATTTCCTCCCACTCGTCGCCGACCGGCTCGCCGTCTTCGAGTTCGAGCAGACCGTATTCCTCACTCATTCGGTCGTGATACGGGTTGACGAGGGAAAGTATCACCGATCGAAGAACGCGAAATCCGAGAAGAACGTCCGTTCCGGCGGCTTCGGAGGGGAGTTACCGTTCGTCGATCGGCGGAACAGTCAGCCCTTTCGGCCCGACGTAGCGGGCGCGAGGGCGGATCAGACGGTTGTCGTCGTACTGTTCGAGGACGTGTGCGATCCAGCCGCCGACGCGGCTCATCGCGAAGATCGGGGTGTAGATGTCGACCGGGATCCCCATCTGGTAGTACGTCGAGGCCGAGTAGAAATCGACGTTCGGGGCGAGACCTTTCTCCTCTTTGAGGTACTCCTCGATGGCGACCGAGTAGTCGTGCCACTTCGGCGTACCGGAGGCCTCTCCGAGCGCTTCGGACTCCTCGGAGAGGATCTTCGCCCGGGGATCTTTGACGTTGTAAACGCGGTGACCGAATCCGGGAACGCGCTCGCCGGCTTCGAGTCGGTTCTCGACCCACTCGACCGGATCGTTTCCGGACTCGTCGAGGTCGAGCAGCGCTTCCATCACGTCCTGATTTGCGCCCCCGTGGCGGCGTCCGGC
>CAYQWI010000108.1:0-6269 GCA_964421165.1 uncultured Natronomonas sp. | reverse complement strand
AGATCGCGCTCGCGCTCGGTCTGCGCAACTTCGCCGACAGCGTCGGCGGCCGCGAGCAGCTCGCCGTCGAAGCCTTCGCCGACGCGGTCGACGTCATCCCGCGAACGCTCGCGGAGAACGCCGGACTCGATCCGATCGACTCTCTCGTCGACCTCCGTAGCAAGCACGCCGACGGCAACGACGCCGCCGGCCTCGACGCCTACACCGGCGAAGTCATCGATATGGAGTCCGAGGGCGTCGTCGAACCGCTCCGAGTCAAGACCCAGGCCATCGAATCCGCCACGGAAGCCGCCGTCATGATCCTCCGCATCGACGACGTCATCGCTGCCGGCGACCTCAAGGGCGGCAGCTCCGACGATGACGGCGACGGCGAAGACATGCCCGGCGGTGCCGGCGGCATGGGCGGTATGGGCGGCGGCATGGGCGGTATGGGCGGCGGCATGGGCGGCATGATGTAAGATCGGCCGCACCACACGCCTGTCCGCAAGCGCCGAGCGTTCGAACGATCGACCATTTTTCGCGAAACGGAACCCACCGCACGATTCAATAGCTGTGCGTCCCGACCGAATAGCGTGTCAGACGGCGAGTGTCACTGTGGACCGACTCCCGACGAGATCACGCTCGAAACGCCGGTCGAAATCGGTGGGCTCGATCTCCGAAACCGACTGTACCGCGCGCCGCTGTTAGAGCACGCTGGTGACGACGACCCGGTCGAGCGACTGATCGAGGAGTTGGAACCGTGTGTCGAAGCGGGCGCGGGATTGGTGATGCAGGGTGCGACCCCGATACGGGACACTGAGGGTCGCGCCGTCCCCGGGATGACCAGTTTCAGCGATCCCGATCGAGTCGCAGAAATGCGAAGACTCACCGATCGGATCGACTCCCACGGTGGGCGAATCTTCGCACAGCTCGCCCACGGCGGCCTCCGGTCGATGGAGATCTGGCACGCGGGATATCGACGCCGGCATCCGGACCTCAGACAGCGCGTCGTCTCGCGGCCGCCGCCACCGCTTCGGATCGCCGATCGGCTCGGAGTGCTCTCGATCGACGCCGACGTGCTATCGACGGGCGAGGTGTACGAGCTCGCGGCCGATTTCGGACGGGCGGCGGATCGAGCCGCCGCGGCGGGGTACGATGGAATCCATCTCGCCGGGGCGACGATGGGCATCTTCCAGCAGTTCCTCTCGCCGTTTTACAACGACCGCGACGACGAGTTCGGCGGATCGCTCGACGGGCGGCTTCGATTTTTCAGACTCGTCTACGAGGAGATCCGCGAGCGGACGGACGTGCCGATCGTCACGAAGGTCCCCGCCGAAACAGAATCGCCGTTTTTCGTCCGCGAGGCCATCGATGCCGACGAGACGGTCGAAGCCTGCCGTCGGCTCGCGGACGTCGGGTTCGACGCGCTCGTTCCGGTTCGGTCGTCGCCGTTTTGGGATCACGCGATCATCCGCGGCGAGTTCGGTTCGCGGGGCTTCGACGATCGGTTCGACGAGGGGTTCGAGGCGGCCTTCGGCGGCCCGTGGCGTCGCCGCCTCGTCCAACTGGCGGCGCGGATCGACGCCGCACAACACTCCTTCGAGCCGGCCTGGAACGCCGAACTCTGCCGTCGAGTCCGGGCGGTCGTCGACGTTCCCGTGCTGTGCGTCGGCGGAATTAGAGGTCGTGAGGAGTCCGATCGACTGCTCGGAGACGCGTGTTCGATGGTCGGGATGGCTCGCCCGTTTTACGCCGAGCCGAAACTTCCGGCACGGCTGTTGTCCGACCCCACCGCGGACGTGATCTGTGAGAACTGTAACAACTGCGTTCCGCCGCAGGCGGCCGGCGAAGTCGGCGTGTGTCGAACGCCGTCCGTGTTGAAAAAACGCGGCGAGTTCGAAAAGCGGGGTGCGTATGAGTGAGAACGACGTCGGATGCGGGATAAGACATAATACACTCTCCATGGAGGATATGGATATGCAGATCACAGATGTCGTCGTCCACACGCTATCGCTGGACGCTGTCGAATCCTCGAAGGCCGACGGTTCACAGGACGCCGCGATCATCGAAGTCGAAACGGATGCGGGTATCACCGGGATCGGCGAGGCCGATTCCTCGCCCGCCGTCGTCGAAGCCATCGTCAACGCGCCGGTTTCACACGACAAGAGTCAGGGGCTCAAGGAGATCGTCGTCGGTCGCGACCCCTTCGACGCGGAAGTGCTGTGGAACGAGATGTTCGACAAGAGCTACTTCTACGGCCGAAAGGGGGCCGCGATCACTGCCATCAGCGGGATCGACATGGCGCTTTGGGATATTATCGGCAAGGCCACGGATCAACCGGTCCATCGACTGCTGGGCGGGAAACACCGCGAGTCCGTTCGAGCGTACGCCAGCACGCTTTTCCCGGAGGATCCGACGGACACGGATCACATGCGCCGGGAGGCCGAACGCGCCCTCGACGACGGCTTCACCGCGATCAAGTACGGCTGGGGCGGGTTCGGACAGGACCGGAAGCTGGATCTCGAACTGGTCGGTGCGGCCCGAGAAACCGTCGGTCCGGACGTCGACATCATGGTCGATGCGGGACTCGTCTGGGGGAACGATGTCGAACGCGCGCGCAAGGGCATCAACGAACTCGATCGCGAACACGACGTCTACTGGGTCGAGGAGCCGGTGATGGCCGACAACTTCGAAGGCTACGCCTCCTTGAGCCGAAACTGCGAGACGCGGATCGTCGGCGGCGAGGAGGAGTACACCTCCTACGGGTTCGAGAACTTCCTCAAATACGGCGACCCGGACGGCGTCCAGCCGGACGTGGCCCGTTCCGGCGGAATCACCCACATGCAGAAGATCGCGACACAGGCGGCCCAACACGGCGTCCCGTTCCTCCCGCACGGGTACAGCACGGAGATCATCATCGCGGCGAACCTGCAGCTGATCGCGGCGACACAGAACGCTCCGTTGCTGGAGTACTGTATGGAGGGTTCGCCGCTGCGATGGGAGCTGGTCGAGGAGGAATTCCCCGTCGAGGACGGTCGCGTCGAGGTTCCGGACCGGCCGGGGCTGGGCGTCACGCTGGACCGCGACGTGCTGGAGACGTATTCGACCGATTTGTAGAGGGGTGACTAGCCGAACCGGCCGGCGATGAAGTCGGAGGATTTAGCGGGGTGTTCGAGCGCCTCGGTGACAGAGAGGAGTATGTCGGCTTCGGTAGACAGCCCCGTGATCCGAACCTGTTCGTTCGTGCGGTCGTACTCGACGTGTGTGGCTTCTTCGATTTTCGGGAGATGATTGTGTTCGAGCGTGAGGATCATCTCCCGGAGCTCGCCGTCC
Organism: uncultured Natronomonas sp.; assembly: GCA_964421165.1. Taxonomy (GTDB): domain Archaea; phylum Halobacteriota; class Halobacteria; order Halobacteriales; family Haloarculaceae; genus Natronomonas. The sequence goes on along the minus strand of CAYQWI010000108.1, from coordinate 2,957 downwards.
GGGATCGTTTCGCGCGTTCCGTTCTCTTCCCACTCGTAGAGCTTCGCCGCGAGTTCCTCGACCGAAACCGCTCCGTCGGCGTTTTTGAGGTAATACAGAGTAAACCGTCGTCGCTCCTCGGTAAACAGTGTGAATACGTCGTCGAGCGTTTTCATGATCGAAGTCCGTAGGCCATTCGTCGTAATAAGATTCACTCCCGGAGTGTCTCCATCAACGGAAGCTCTTTAGCGATACGATGACATACACCACAAGATGCAGATCAGCGAAGTCGAGATCCACGATTTCACGTACCGGATGGAAGACACCTCGTCGAGCGGCGAACACCTCCACTACGAGCCGGGCGAGTCGGTCTCGATGCCCGGGTTCGTCCTCACGATCCGGAGCGATACGGGTCACGAGGGTCACTACCGTGCGTTCCTGTTCACGCCGCCGATGCGCTCGCAGGTCGAGATGATGGCTCGCGGGTATCTCATCGGGCGCGACCCGCTTCAGCGGGAAGGGATCTGGCAGGATCTCTGGAAGGCGTTCAGACACACAGACCACCTCGGATTGGGTCCGATCGACATCGCGCTGTGGGATCTCGCCGGAAGCTACCACGGCGAGAGCGTCTCGACGCTTCTGGGCGGGTATCGAGAGGACGTCCCGGCGTACGCCTCGACCGCCTTCAGCGATTCTCATTCCGACGGTCTGTCCAGTCCCGAGAAATACGCCGACTTCGCGGAGCAGTGTCTCGAGGAGGGCTACACCGGGTTCAAGATGCATCCCTTCTGCGATCCGAAACGGGACATCGAACTCTGTCGCGTCGTCGCCGATCGGGTCGGCGACGAGATGGACCTCATGCTCGATCCGGCAAGCGAGTACGATACGTACGCCGAGGCGCTGGAGGTCGGCAGGGCCCTGGACGAACTCGGCTTCTTCTGGTATGAGGATCCGATGGCCGACACCGGACAGAGCATCGCGATGGCGAAGAAGCTCTCCGATGACCTCGACACGCCGATTTTGAACACCGAGCACGTCCGGACGGGTCCGTTCGGACGGGCCGATCATCTCGCACAGGGATCGCTCGATTTCGTCCGCGCGGACGCCCACCTCGACGGCGGGATCACCGGCGTGATGAAGATCGCTCATCTCGTCGAATCGTTCGGTCTGGACGTCGAGTTGCACGTCGGTGGGCCCTCGCACCTACACTGTATGAGCGCGATCCGAAACACGAACTACTTCGAACACGGACTGTTGCATCCCGAAACCGAGTGGATGAACGCACAGGGGTTCACGGAACCCGTCGAGGAGATAGACGGAGACGGGATGGTCGCGATCCCGGACGATCCCGGTCTCGGCGTCGATATCGACTGGGATCTCGTCGACGAACGGCGGACGGATCACACGGTGATCGACGAGCAGGCGACGAGCGGACTCGCCTGAGACGATTCGACGATCCGTCTCACACCGCGTTTTCCCCACGCACACGAAAAGCGGAACGGAAATCTTCAAAAGGTGTCCGACTGCAGAGATAAACAATGGCTGTAGTACCGCTCGAGACGCTGGCGTTCTTGCTGTTCGCTCTGGTGACGATCGGAGCGAGCCTGGGGGTCGTGTTGGCCCGCGACGTGTGGCACTCGGCGCTGCTTTTGGGTGTGGCGCTTCTGTCCGTCGCGGTCCACTACGTGATGTTACACGCCGAGTTCCTCGCGGTGATACAGGTTCTCGTGTACGTCGGCGGCGTGCTCATCTTGATCACGTTCGCTGTGATGCTCGTTCGGCAGGATACTGACACAGATGCCGACGGGGAGGTCGTCCGATGACGACTCGCCCGAGACTCTACCGTGGGCAGAAAGTCATCGGCGTGTTAGCAGCCGCGCTTTTCGCCTTTCTCGCGGCGGCGTTTCTCACCTCCGGATTCGGCACGTCAGGACCGTTCCCGGACGGCTCGGTCACCGCCTCGATCGGCTATGCGATGTTCAATTTACCGGGCGGAGACATCGATGGGGAAGGGTTCCTCGTCGCGTTCATTCTCATCGCAGTCGTCCTCGACGCCGCCCTGGACGGCGCGATCATGCTGGCGAAGAAGGAGGATGATTCTTGATGGTGCTCGAAACCGTCCCCGCGGAGTATTATCTCGTCCTCTCGGCAGCCGTCTTCTGTATCGGTCTGTTCGGGATACTCACTCGACGGAACGCGTTGATCTTCCTGATGAGTGTCGAGTTGCTGTTGAACGCCGCGAACATCAACCTCGTCGTCTTCGCGTTTTACTGGGGAAACGTCACCGGTCAGACGTTCGTTCTCTTCACCATCGCGCTCGCCGCGGCGGAGGTCGCGATCGGGATCGGGATCATCCTCGCGTTGCACAGAAACTTCGACGATATCGACGTGACGGAAGCAAACAGCTTGAGGTGGTAAGATGTCATTGATATACGAACTCGCTCCGGCGATCGTTCTCCTGCCGCTCGTATCGTTTGCCATCGCGCTGTTTTTCGGACAGTGGATGCCGAAGAAAGGTGCCGTCGCGGGCATCTTTGCGACCGCCGGCTCGCTCGGACTGTCGCTCGTCACGCTCTGGTGGCTACTGGTAACTGGTGATCCACACGATCAGACGTGGTACACGCTCGTCGATGCGGACGCAACCTTCGATCTCACGTTCGGGATCCTCATCGACCAGCTCTCGGCGGCGATGCTCGTCGTCGTCTCGCTGATCGCCTTCCTCGTGCACGTCTTCTCGCTCGGGTACATGAACGACGAGGGCGAACCGGGGCTGCCGCGATACTACGCCGGACTCGGACTGTTCTCCGCGAGCATGCTCGCGTTCGTGATCGCCGACAACCTGCTCATGGCGTTCATCTTCTTCGAGCTGGTCGGACTCTGTTCGTGGGTGCTCATCGGCCACTGGTTCACCGACGGCGCCCCACCGTCGGCGGCGAAGAAGGCGTTTCTCGTCACCCGGTTCGGCGATTACTTCTTCC
>CAYQWI010000107.1:0-6340 GCA_964421165.1 uncultured Natronomonas sp. | reverse complement strand
ACGCCATCACGTCGCAGTCGACGCCGAGCGGCGAGAGCACCTCCTCGCGGAAGATCCCGGAGTTACCGATCTCGATGAGTTCGTCCGTCTCGGGGTGTTTGCCGAACAGCTCGAAGCTCGGCTCCGTGTAGGGGTTGTAATGCGGTTTGAACTCGAGGTCGGTGATACCGAACTGCTCGTAGAATTCGGTGAACGTCCCCATCAGGTCGCGAACCGACAGCTCCTCGGCCATCACCCACCCCTCGATCTGGAAGAACTCGAGCAGGTGGGTCGGATCGAGCGTGTCGTTTCGATACACTTTCTCGACGCTGAAATACCGCTGGGGCGGCTCCAGTTCGCCGACTGCGTGCCCCGAGAGGTATCGCATCGACAGCGATGTCGTATGACCGCGCAACGCGACCGCCCGGGCGAAATCCTCGGACCACGGCGAGTGGTACCCGTCCCCCTCGGAGCCGACGCCGTCCCTGTGGGCGCTTTCGACGCGTTCGACGAGGTCGGCGGGCAGTTCCTCCATCGGCGGGACGTCGAGCGCGAAGCGGTCCCAGTGAGTTCGCGCCGGGTGATCCTGCGGCATGAACAGACAGTCGTTAATCCAAAAGTCCGCGTCCGCGTGCGGGCCTTCCATCTCCTGAAACCCCATGCCGACGAGCACGTCCTTGACGCGGTTTGCGGTCTGTCGGAGGATGTGCTCTTTGCCGCCGTTGACCGTCTCTGCCTCGGCTTCGACGTTGTACTCGGTGAACTCGACGGACTCCCACTCTCCGGAGGTGAGAAGCTCCGGCGTGACCGCGCTGACCGTCTCGGCGGCCTCGACGCCCTCCATGAGCGCCGTGACGCCATCATCTGTCAGCGTGACGCTTCTGACGGTCGTTTCGGCCCGTTCTATGAGCCCCCGTGACTCCAGTCGGTCCAGAACGCCGTCAGCCGGGGACACCGCGCCCTCGTCGGCGACGGCGTCGAGCGCCCCTCTCTCGGGATCGGCGTCTGGATCGTGTCTCGGCTCCGCCGAGAGCGTGACCGTTCCGCCGTCGATCGAGCCGTAGCCCTTCCGGGCGAAGTTCGACAGCGCGATATCGACCTCGGGGCCGTCCAGCTCGGCCTCGCCGATGAGCTGGCCCATCTCGACGGGGTCGTCGTCGGCCCCGGCGTCGAGCGCGGCGGCTCGGAGCCGGAGTTCGGGAAGCCCGCTCTCGCGATAGCGGCGGCCCTCCTCGGTGAGCGTCACGTCTTCGGCGACGCGTTCGTCGACCGCCACGAGCCCGGCCTCCTCGAGTTCGAAGGCGGCTCGCGTGATCGCAGCGGGGTCTTCGCCGAGTTCGTCGGCGAGCTGTGCAACCGTCTTTTCGTCCGTCGCGCTCGCGGCTTCCAGGAGCGCGAGTTGCGTTTCGGGAACGTTCATTGTCTCGGTGTGTGCAAGCGTGGCTGTTAGCGGTTCCGACTCGGAGACGGAGTTTCGCGGGTCACTCGCGGTGACGATCGACCCGGTTCACTCCGTCTACCGAACAAAAAAGAAGCCGAACCCGAAGCTGTGCGCGTGGTCGGACGCGACGCCGCCTGCGGTGGATTCGGCCGTCATATCTGAGCCGTCGGTTGGCGGCGATAAAAACGTTCCGTCGATGGACATCGCACGTATCGCGATCAGACGAACTCGATCGCGCCGTCGAGGTCGAACGGAAGCCGCCCGTACTGATACCCTTCGATTCGGCCCTCGGGACGCGCCCGGAACACGACGGTCGGCTCGTGGCCGATGTCGGGTCGTTCGCCCCGGACGGCACCCCACTCGGCGTCGGTAAATGACGTACAGTCGACGAAAAGCGTCGCGTCGGGGTGTTTCGCCAACTGGTCGGTTCGCTTCGCGCCGCCGGTCTCCTTGACGGCGGCGACGGGGTGGTCCGCGTGCGTCCGGCGGGCCGGCGGCTCCGGTCGTGTGACCTCCACGAGCCGACCGTCGACGGCGAAATCCAGCGCGTGGCCGCTGTCCTGTTCGACTTCCGGCTCGAACCCGAGCCCGGCGTCGGCGAGGAGCTTCGCGACGGTGAACTCACCCATCGTCGCCCGCATGCGCGTGAGGTCGTATCCCGGCGACGTGCCGAGCTTCGAGGCCATCGTGTACCGATGTTCGTCGAGGACGCCCGTTTCGAGTAGCTCCTCGTAAAACCCCAGCCCGGATTCCCGACTGGAATCGGGGAAGCCCGAAGCGTCCTCGGCGAAGAACTTGCGGGTCGTGTCTCGGCCGTCCTTCGAGAAAAAGACGGGGAGGAAAAACCACGTCACGTACTCGAACTCGGCGAGCCAGGGATCGGTCACTTCGAGTTTGGCGGTGAGTTCCCGCTCGGCCCATCGGGTGATCGCGTACGGCGCTTCGGCGAACGTCTCCTTGTCTGTCCGCCAGAGCGGTTCCGGCGTCTGCGTGTTTCCGAGCCAGTACGCCCGGCCGGGACGGAACGCGAAGAGGGCGAAATCACCGTTATCCATCGAAAACCGGACGGCGTCGTACCGGTCGTCGCCGACCGAAAACCACGGCTCTTCGAGGCGAGCGCCGAACGTCTCATCGAGCGGCGCGAGAAGCTGCTCACGGACGCGGTCTCGCGACCACGATCCGTTGGACCGGCGGAATCGAAGCGGGCCTGCCACGACTGTTTTTATACGTCGATCTGTTTACGGGTTACGTTTCGATGCCGCCACCCCATCGTTTTCCCACGAACTCCCGATACATTCATAGTGAACACCAACCAAGGCCAATTATACCATGTCAATGGGTGCCTATGACGAAGACGAACACGAACGGCGCGAGAAGAAAAACTCGACGGTCGATGCGGCCTTCGACGACCAGCGGACGAGTTACGAAGGGACCGTCGAGTACGACTCCGGCGACTCCGCCGAAGCGCTCATAGACCAGTTCAAGCGGATGAAAAACTGAGTCGGCCGACTGTCAGCGGAGATACCCGAGCTGGTGAAGACGTTCTTGGAGATCTGCGTCCGCTTCCGCCGCTTCTCGCAGCCGCTCAGTGTTGTCCTGATGAATCTCTAGCAGCTGCAGCGCCGTTCTCAGTTTATAACTCTTGTCCGGATCGTCCGTCTCGTCGAGTACGGATTTGAGGAGGGTCTCGATCGTGGCGAGCGTCTCGTCACTCATACGATCGTTGGTTATACGTTCTGCTTTATAAATGCATATTTCTAGCTTTGGTGGTTATTTTTGTACTATTATTCTGTAATATGGTTTTATATGTGTTATCTGTTGCTTACATCGTGGATAGATATTTAATTCATATACTTTCTTCAGCCTTCGATCGCAACAACGCGATCGACGCCCCCGAAACGATCGTTATCGCGATGACGTGTCCGACCACTGCCACGAAGAGGATCGGTTGCTCGGTGAGAAAGGCGGCTAACGGGAGCTGTAACAGCCCGAAAACCAGCACTTCCCGATCCGCTCTCGCGAGCGTCGCCGCGGTCTCGGTGTCGAACCGGTAGCGAACCGAGCGCCACAACCCGACGATCGACGCCCACCACCCCGTTCCGATCCGGTAACACAGATCCCACAGCACGAGCAACATGAGAAACACCGCCGCAGTCGGCGGTTCGGGGCCGAACAGTGTCTCTACGAACGGCTCCGCGCTCCGGGCGTCGAAGACGAACAGGTACGTGACCAGCGCGACGAACGCCACCACTCCCAAGACGACTTCGAGGCTGGAGCCGAACAGGAGGCGACGGTACGCGTCGGGCGTTTCCGGTCGTCGGGCGGTCGCACTTATCTTGAGCATTTCGGCGCTTCCGAGCGCGGCGACGGCGACGGCGACCGTTCCGGCGATCGCCGCGGTTCGGAGATCGTAGTACCACCCGAGCGCGAGGACGGCGGCCTCGAAGCCGACGAACTGGATCGCGATCGCTCGCCGCTCGGAGAGGTCGATCCCCGGTACCGCTCCGATGATGCTTTCGTAGACCCACGTCTCGCCGTATTCGGGCCGCATCAGTCCTGTGCTTCCAGCGTCAGTCGAACCGCCTCGTCGAAGGGCGTCAGTTCCACGTCGATGTACTCGTCGATCCTGCGCTCGCCGACGACGACGGTGTTTCGCAACCCCGCGATGAGCGGCTTGGCGACACCCGACGGAACGTCGGTCAAAAGCCGGAGCCAAAGCGCCGAAATCCGTGGCGACAGGACCGGGACTGGCACGATATACGGCGCTCGACCGGAGATCGCCTCGGCGGTCCGTTCGAGCATCTCGCGATACGTGAACACCTCCGGGCCACCGATCTCGAGGGTTTCCCCGGCCGTTTCGGGCGCTTCGAGCACGCCGATGAGGTATGCGACGACGTCGTCAATATAAATGGGTTGGCACTCCGTCCGGATCCACCGCGGCGTTATCATGACCGGCAACCGTTCGGCGAGTTGGCGTATCAAATCGAAGCTCGCAGAGCCGTCGCCGACGATAATCGCGGCCCGAAGCGTCGTCAGTTCGAACGCTCCCGCTTCGAGGAGATGTTCGACTTCCCGGCGCGAACGGAGGTGTTCGGAGAGCTGTTCACCCTCCTCGCCCAACCCGCCGAGATAGACGACGCGCTCGAGTTCGGCTCGCTCGGCCGCGTCGACGAACGTCCGAGCGGCGATCCGATCGCGGGCGGCGAAATCGCCCCCGGCCCCCATCGAGTGGACGAGATAGTAGGCGGCGTCGACCGATGGGAATTCCACCGGCGGTTCGAGGAGGTCGCCCTCGATCAACTCGACCGCCTCCGGTCCCGCATAGCGGTCGGCGTCGCGGACGAACGCGACGACGTCGTGACCGCCTTCGAGAAGCGCCGAACACAATCGTCCACCCACGAACCCCGTCGCCCCTGTTACGAGCACGCGCATACGCAAAAAAGGCGACCACGGAACTTAACTCCCCGGCGACCGGCGGCTTTTCGCCCGCGACTTCGCCGACTACTGTATATCGAGCGCTTCGATCAGCTCGTCGAGCGAATCGATCACGAGCGTTGGCGGCTCGCCGAACGAATCTTGAGGCAACCCCTTTCGATTTATCCAGACGCCCTGCATGCCGGCGTTCTGTGCGCCCTGTGCGTCGAAGATGCCGGCGCTGACGTGGACCATGTTCTCGATCGGCGTCCCGGCCCGTTCGGCGGCGAGTTCGTAGAGCTCTCGGTGCGGTTTGAACAGCTCGATGTCGTCGGCGCTGATCGCGCCCGAGAGCACGTGTTCGACGCCGAGCGTGTCGATCATCGCATCGAGTATCTCGTGTTCGCCGTTCGAGATGATGTAGAGATCGTAGCCCGCGGCATCGAGCTCCTCAAACGTCGGCAACACGTCGTCGAACGGTTCGAGATCGTAGTACACCTCGTTCAGCTCCGTGATCTCCTCGTCCGACAGTCCGAGCCCGTACAGCTCGGCGGCGTACTTCAGTCCGAGCCGATGCATCTCATAGTACGTCTCGTACGTGTCCAGTTCGTTCGCAGTGAGTGAGTAGAACAGCGCGCGCTCGCGCCACGTCCGTGCCACTTCGAGCGGCTCGTCGGTGTAGGGTTCGAGCACCTCGCGGGAACTCTCGGTATCTACGAGCGTGCTGAACGAATCGAACGCCACGGTTTCGACTGTCTCCGGAACGAACGTCATTCTACTGCCGAATTTCACTCGAGCGGTAATGATTGTATGGTCCATCTCCGCTCTGTATCGCACGTTCGGCGATCCGTCCGTTTTTGCCGTCTCGGATCGAATCGCCGGTATGGCGACCGAACCCTGTGATGGCTGCGGCTCGAGTGTCTCTATCGGCGGCGGTATCGCCGGCATCTGGTCGAGCGATCCCCAGGGAACTGGCGGGATGACGCTCGAGTTCGAGGACGGGAGCGAGTATTTCCTCTGTTTCGCGTGCATCGAAGCACTTCCCGAGGAGCCGACCGAGGGCGATTTCGCTGCGCTCGACGAGAACTGATCGAGCGATTCTCCACTATCCGTGCTTCTTCGGGTCGCTAACGAGTGATTCGTATCTCTTTGCACACTCGAAAACCCTTTAGCCGGTGACGGGCCAAACGGGTGTAATGAGCGATCTCGACGAGGAATATCAACTCGAGTATTTCCACGAGGAGGGGTTCGAACGCAAAGAGTGTCCCTCCTGCGGGGCGCACTTTTGGACCAGAGACCACGACAGAGAACTGTGCGGAGAGCCCCCATGCGCCGAGTACGAGTTCATCGACAATCCGGGATTCGACGACGAGTACAGCCTCGAAGAGATGCGCGAGGCGTTTCTGTCGTTCTTCGAAGAGCACGACCACGAGCGCATCGATCCCTATCCGGTCGCGGCGAACCGCTGGCGCGACGACGTGCTGTTGACCCAGGCGTCGATCTACG
>CAYQWI010000106.1:0-6391 GCA_964421165.1 uncultured Natronomonas sp. | reverse complement strand
CACGTATTTAAGGTTTATAAATGTGGGTGGTCGTTTCGACGCCGTTTCGGCACCGGTTTTGCGCTATCGCTCGCGTTTTTGGTCCGAATTCACCCTTATAAGGACTTCCTGTCCGGGCCGTTTATCTTCCGGGAGCGGCGACTCTCGGACGTGTATCTGCTGGAACTGGCCGGCGACGACGACGCGTTCGCACTCCGCGAGGCCGCGAGCCGCTGTTCGGCTCCGACGCTCGTCGCGCCGGGGCTCGTGACCGCGCGCGGCGTCGACCGCCCGGAGACGCTCGCGTACACTCGCCGAATCTGTCGGCTCGTCGGGACCTGCGATCCCGACCTCGATGCGGCGGCCGCCGTCGTCACCGCGGCGAACATCGACAGGGAGGGAACCGTCGCCGTCCGCGCTCGGGACGTTCGGGGGCTCTCGGGCGTCGACACCCAGGCCGTCGAGCGCCGCCTCGGCGGCCTCCTCGTCGATCGCGGGTTCGCCGTCGACCTCGACGACCCCGACCACACGCTCGTCGCGCTCTTTTCGGAGAGCCTCGCCGCGATCGGCTGGCTTGAAACGAAGACGGTTCGGGATTTCTCGACCCGCAAGCCGACCGACAAGCCCTTTTTTCAGCCCGGCAGCATGGATCCGATGGACGCCCGCGCGCTCGCGAACATCGCGGGTGCCGGTCCCGGGACTCGCCTTCTCGATCCGATGTGCGGAACCGGTGGGCTGCTCGTCGAGGCCGGCCTCGCCGGCGCGAGTGTCGTCGGCGTCGACGCCCAGGCGAAGATGGTTCGGGGTGCGCGCCGGAATCTCTCGGAGTACCTCGATGTCGGAGACGTTCTGCGGGGCGATGCGACCCGACTTCCGTTCACCGACGACGCCTTCGACGGCGCGGTGTTCGACGCTCCGTACGGCCGACAATCGAAGATCGAAGGGAGTTCGCTGGAGTCGCTCGTGGGCGACGCGCTCCGGGACGTCCGACGCGTCGCCTCACGGGCGGTGCTCGTCGCCGATCGACCGTGGACCGACGCGGCCGAAGCAGCCGGCTGGACCGTCGCCTCGCGGTTTGATCGCCGCGTCCACGCGTCCCTTATCAGATACGTCCACGTCCTCGAATAGCCGCTTCACCGACGACACTGGCGGCCGTTTCGTTATATTTGTCCTCTCCCCACGGTCAAAATTGACAGTATGTTATATACGGTTGGATGATAAATTACGGTCGAATATGTACGATACGATACTCGTACCGACAGATGGGAGCGAACAGTCACGCGCTGCGATCGAGGAGGCGCTCGAGCTGGCGGCTGCGAACGATGCGACCGTCCACGCGCTGTACGTCGTCGAACCGATCCCGCTGGGCGGATACTCCGCCGGAATGGAAGCGGCGAGCGCGGAGTGGGACGACGTCGTCGAGGAGCAGCGCGCGGAGGGGGCCGAAGCGACGGGCGTCGTCGCCGAACTGGCGGCCGAACGTGGCATCGAGGCCGTCGAAGCGATCGAGTACGGCAAGCCCAACGAGGAAATCCTCGAGTACGTCGAAGAGAACGACATCGGAGCGATCGTTATGGGGACACACGGGCGATCCGGTGCGAACCGGTTACTCATCGGAAGTGTCGCGGAGAAAATCGTCCGGAAGAGTCCGGTTCCCGTCCTCACCGTCCACATGACGGACTAGGGGTCGCCTCGATCAGTTTCCGTACGTCTATTCGAGATACGCGACGATATCGTCGGATTCGGCCATTCCGTCGACGCCGTGTTCCTCGTCGACGAGGACCGGGACGCCGGTCTGTCCGCTGATCTCCTCGACTTCGGTCCGCTCTCCGTGTGCTCTCGGCACTTCGACGCTGTCGTACTCGATGCCCAGTTCGTTCAGCTCGTCGATGACCTTCGCACAGTACGGACAGCCCGGCAGTTCGTATAGCGTAATGTTCGCCATCGGACCTCGATAGGAGTGGCCTCCTAAAGAGCGCGGCGGTGTTGTGTTCGTCTCGCGTCAATCCGCCGCGGCCGAGGTCGGAGTCGAGACGGGTGCGTGGACTTCGTCGAGCGCGTCCTCGGACGGTGCCTTGACGACGGTGACGGCGTTGTCGTCGCGCTCGGTCCACACGGTGCCGTGGAATCGATCCGATTCCTCAAACGTCCAGACGCCCCCGCGACGTTCGCCGTACCAGTGCGCTGCGACCTGTTCGTATCCGTCGTGGAACGCCGTCGCGTTCGCGGCGTCGTTGAAGGTCACGTTCCAGACGTAGGCGACCTCGCCGTCGTTTTCGTAGACGTGGAGCTGGTCTCCGTACCAGCCTTCGGTGTACGGAACGTCGTACGTGTAGGGTCGGTTGGAATCGACGCCGTCTTGATTGACGTTGCGGAAGTCGTTTCGACCGATGACTCCCGGCGAATCGCCTTCGTATGCGGTGTAGGCGAACATGGTCGCGAGCCCGGCCTGCCCGACGCTCGCGGAATCGGGGCCATCCTCGATAGTCACTTGTTCCCAACCCGCTGTGGTTCGATCGCGGACGATCGCCTCGCCGTAGACGTCGGAGCCGTACGTTTCGGGTCGGATGATCTCGGCGCTCTTCGTCGGCTGTGTATCGTACATCTGATTGACTGCGTGCCAACCGCCGCGCTCGTAGTGGTGTTCGACGAACGACGGCCCTTCGGCGTACGGGAAGAAGCCGAGGAAGTACACGCCCCAGTGGAAATCCGGCGGGAGCGTGCTCGAAGATTCTGCTCCGACGTCGACGCACTCCCACTCGCCGGTTTCGCAGTTTCGCTCGTAGGCGCGCTCGATGACGACGGCGTCGCCTTCGATGAGCCCGTTTCGAGCGTTGATCGCGTCGAGCGTCTCCGCGTCGGAGGCGAGCCCGAAGTGTTGGTCCTGCAAGGCGTGCAATAGCTCGTGGGCGAGCGTAATTTCGTCGTCTATGGTCGCCGGATCGTTGGCGCTGACGATGACGATCCGCTCGGTTCCCGACTGATAGAATCCGAGGACGGTCCCGCCACGATTGTTCCGCCTCACGTCGACGACATCTCGATCGGGGCCGACCAGAAACAGCGCTTCGTGTTGGGCGTTGTCGAGTTTCCGGAGTTCGTCGGGCGGCTCACGCCAGACGTCGTCGAACTCCTCGCGGAACTCCTCGCGGGTGATGACTTCGATGTCGACATCGTCTTCGAACCTGAGCCCGCGAAGCAGCTGGACCCGCGCCATCGAACGCGCGAAGACGGCCTCGGCTTCGTCGTCGGTTAGCCCCGCTTCGGGATCGATGTCGAACGTGTCGTTGTACCAGTAGCCGTCGTAGTACCCGAGTCGCTCGTCGACCTCCTCGTCGGGACCGTGTGTAACGCCGGACGTCTGTTGGTAGCCGACTGTACAGCCGGCGAGAACCAACACGATCACGAGCGCGATCGCGGCTATCGGCCGTCGCGTCATTGCCCTCTCTCGGGACCGCAGCGACAAAAATCCGCCGCGAATACTATTCGAGCTCGTATCGGACGACGTCCGACGTTCCACAGAGTGGGCATTCGTCGAGTTCGGATTCGAGCGTCGTTCCGCAGTGGCGGCACTCGTAGACGACCCCGTCGCCGATGAATTCACGAACGCGCGTAAGTAGTGTCATAGTTGTGGGTTCTGACCGACGGCCACCGTCCCGACTCGCGTGAACCGTCCGATCGTCTCGACCCAACGTCAGGCGGCATGGAATATAAGGGGTCGAGACGTTTCAACCGCACGCGGGAACTATGTTGTTCACGTTAGTGTATACTTTCTCGCTCTCGTCCGGCCCCGATGGTCCCCGCTCGTCCCGAGAACTCATATAACTCTCGTACCGAGTCGTTGATATGGGCTACCACCACGTCTCGATCGACGACCTCGAACAGTGGGACGACCGTCCGGCCGACGTGCGGTCGATCAGCGCTGCCGCCGGTCTCGACCAACCGGGCGCCCCCTTCGGACTCCGCGTGTACGAAGCCGAGCCGGGCCAACAGCTCCCGCTGGCGTATCACTACCACGACGAGCAGACGGAGGCGTTCTACGTCCTCGATGGGGAACTGCACGTCGAGACGCCCGACGGATCGTTCGCGATCGGAACCGACGAGGCGTTCGTCGTCGATCCGGGCGATCCACATCGCGCGTACAACCCCTCGGACGCGGACGGATCGGTCAGGGTGTTAGCGATCGGTGCGCCGTCGGTCGATGACGCACATCCGTACGAACCGTAACACGTCGAGAAACAGCCGATCTGTTAGTTATCTGCTCCGCGTACGCCGTGTTCGAGCGTTCCGACGCCCTCGATCGTGATCTCGATACGGTCCCCATCCGCAAGCTCCCCGTCACCGGCGGGCGTCCCGGTTGCGATCACATCCCCCGGTTCGAGCGTGAGGTAGGTCGTGATCTCTTCGATCAGCTCGGGAACCGGGCACGCGAGGTTGTCGATCGTCGAGGACTGTCGCAGGTCGCCGTTCAAAAACACTTCAATCGAGGCGTCATCGGGGACCTCGTCGGGCGTCGCCACGACCGGTCCGAGCGGTGCGGAGCCGTCGAACGCTTCCGTGCGAACCCAGTTCCGCTCCTCCTCGGCGTCGTCGCGGTTCGTCACGTCGTTCATGCAGGTGTACCCGCGGATGACCTCCTCGGCTTCCGAGGCGTCGACGTCTCGGCATTGCGTGCCGATCACGACCGCTAGCTCGCCCTCGTAGGTTATCTCCTCTTTCCCCGGCAACAGGTCGATCGTCGCGTTGGGCGGTGCGACCGAGTTCGGCGTCTTGAAAAACAGCTCCGGACGGTCGGGGATCTCCTTGCCGACTTCGGCGGCGTGGTCCTCGTAGTTGAACCCCACGCAAACGATCTTCGTCGGCTCACAGGGTGCGAGCAACTCGATTTCGGGATCGTCGATCCCGTAGCTTCGACCTGCCGCCTCGAGCTGCCCGTCGTCGTACGTCCCCGTTCTGATCATCCCTGCCGGATCTCGAAACCGCGCGTAGTGCATACGGCTATTCGGAGTCGGAATCGTCAAAAGTCTACCGCGATACTGCGCACCTCTCAATTTACGACGGAGACCGCGACTGAGCGATCATTCGACGCCCCCGAACGCGTACAGTCTGCCGTCGTTGCTACCCACGTAGACAGTCTCGGCTGCCACGGTCGGTGCCGACCGAATTTCTCCGCCCGTTTCGCCTCGAATCCGTTCGGTCCCGTCCTCGGCATCGACGGCGATTATGTCCCCATCACGCTGGCCGAAATACACCAGCCCTCCGGCGACTCCTATTGGCGTCGAGACGGCGGTTCCGACATCGATCTGCCACTGCTCCTCTCCGCCATCGGCCGCAAGCGCGTACAGTCGACCATCGCTCGTTTCCGTTCCGACGTAGACGGTGCCGTCGGCGACGGCGGGCGTGGTTGCGATCCCGTTTGTCCCTCTCTTCCACCGCTCGTTGCCATCATCCGCGTCGAGCGCGTAGAGTGTGTCGTCGTTCCCGCCGACGTAGACCGTCCCGTCGACGGCCGCGGGCGAGGAGAGCACCGGTCGGTCGGTTTCGACGCGCCACCGCTCGGCTCCGTCCTCGATCGCGAGGGCGTACACCGCCGAATCCCATCCGCCGACGTAAACTGCCTCGTCGATCGCCGGCGACGAGATAACGCGGTATCCGGTCTCGAACGCCCACCGTTCGGTTCCGTCCTCCGCATCGAGTGCGTACACGATCCCGTCGGTCGCTCGGCTGGCGACGTACACGACCCCGTCGGCGACGGCGGGCGAGGCGTCGATCGCTCCGTTGGCCTCGAATCGCCACCGCTCGGCCCCATCGGCCGTCTGTAACGCATACAGGGACTCCCCCCGCGTGCCGACGTAGACGGTTCCATCGACGACCGCCGGCGAGGAACGGATCTCTCCGGAGAGCTCGACCGACCAGAGCCGTTCGCCGTCGACGGCATCGACGGCGAGGACTCGACGTCCTCCGGCGGCGTAGACGACTCCGTCGACGACTGCGGGCGAGGAGACGACGGGATCGCCGATCTCGACCCGGAACCGTTCGTCTCCGTCGATTATCCTGTTATCGCCCCCGTCTCCGCTGTTGTACCGATCGTACTGAAACATCGGCGCACCGCCGATCGAAGAATCGAGCGGGTCTTCTCGCTCCGGTTCATCGGATCCGTCCTCGCCAAAGCAGCCACCGATGCCGGCCGTGCCAGCCACGCTGAGGCCCGCAAGTAGTCGACGACGATTCACAGAACTCTACTGCCGCAGGTCACGCCGTCTGTGATGGACTCGCTCTCGCGAAATGCGAGGATTTCGGTCTGTCGGGCGAGTGCGTCGGCTTTACCGTCGCCGTCGCGATCGGCGTGGACTGCCATGTCTGATTCGTATGTCTGTGTCGTATTTCAATCTGTGGTGATTTAAAACGCCGTTCG